>DPSI01000450.1 GCA_003527165.1 Pseudomonas sp. | reverse complement strand
GGGGTAGACCGGTGTGATGCTTGCCGGCGTTACGGTTGGGCGATGCAATAGCGCGTCCTGTCCTTGGTGCAAAGAAACCTCGCGAACCCTAGTATCGATGAAGACCTTGATTTCTTGCCTGAACCGTTCGGTTGAAAAGCGTTCCGCGCTTGTCCGGCAAGCTTCAGGCAGGATGTGGTGCGCTTCTGATTCGAATTCTGCGACCGCGGCAATCAGCGATTCTGGTGTTTGCTCAGCGTAGAACACCCCAGTCGGCTCCGGGTGATCGATCCCGCGTACGGTTTCGAGCACGCCACCCTTTCCATAGGCAATGACGGGTGTGCCACACGCTTGGGCCTCGATGGGCGCGATGCCGAAATCTTCCTCCGCGGCGAACACGAACGCGCGGGCGCGCTGCATGTGATGCAACAGCACCGCGAAACTCTGATAACCCATCAGGGTCACGTTCGGTGTTGCGAGCTCCTTGGCCTTTTCCATCTCGGGCCCGGCGCCAATCACGATCAACTTCTTGTCTGGCATTCGGGAAAAGGCTTCGACGATCATCGGGATGCGTTTGTAGGGCACCATTCGTGATGCCGTCAGATAGAAGTCCTCTTTATCTGTATGCAGCGTGAACTGACGGGTGTCGACGGGCGGATAAATCACGGTCGACTCACGTCGATAGCTTTTGTTGATGCGCCGGCCGATGAAGTGCGAGTTGGCGATGAACTCGTCCACGCCACTCGCGGTGCGCTGATCCCACATGCGCATGTAGTGCAGCAGCATGCGCGCCAGTTTCGCCTTGAAACCGTGATCCAGGCTGGCCTCGTGCAGATACTGATGCTGAAGGTCCCAGGCGTAGCGGATCGGCGAGTGCACGTAGCTGATGTGCAGCTGGTTCGGCCCGGTGAGCACGCCCTTTGCCACGGCGTGGCTGCTGGAGATCACCAGATCATAGGCCGACATGTCGAGCTGCTCGATGGCCAGCGGCATCAGAGGCAAATACTTTTGATAGTGCGTCTTTGCCTTGGGCAGCTGTTGAATAAAGGTGGTGGTGGCGCGCTTGCCGCCGAGACTGGCGCGATCTTCTTCGGAGAGGAAATCGATCACGGCGAATAGGTCTGCTTCCGGCCAGGTCTCGAGCAGCCCGGCAAGCACCCGTTCGGCGCCGGCGTAGGTCACTAGCCAGTCATGAACAATGGCGATTTTCATACGATAGCCTTTAGTGGGTAGAGGAGTGGCAGCGGGATCAATCGTCGAGGGACGGCGACTGGGGTTTGAAGTGCCGCGGCGGTGCAGCGTGCGCTTGCGGATGCACGTAGACACGGCCGGCTTCTGTTAGCGGTGTCAGGCGATGTTTCGCCTTGGCTAGTGCTTCGGGGGGCTGAACGGGAGCTGTTGCAGGTCTGCTTTTCGACCATCACGCACGCCGGTAAAGGCCTGGTCGATCAGTCGGGAAACCTGCCGGGCCGACGAATTCCAGCAGTATCGCGCCACGTTAGCCTTGCCACGCAGACGCAGGTCCTGGCGTAAGGCCTCATCGCGCAGTACTTGCTGCATGCAATCGGCGATGTCCTTGACCTTCAGCGGGTCGAAGTACAGGGCGCTGTCGCCCAGAACCTCCGGAATGGAGGCGGCACGTGCTGCGATGACCGGGCAGCCACAGGCTTGCGCCTCGAGCGGGGGGATGCCGAAGCCTTCGTAGACGGACGGAAACACGAAGGCCGTTGCGCCCTGATAGGCCTCCACCAGCTCTTGATCGGTGAGCCTGCCAAGCATGCGGATGCGTCGGCTGCCGGCAACGTCATGAACGCTGCCGGAGAAGATCCGGTTCGAGTCGCCAATGATGCGCAGCTCGACTTCCTCGAACCCTTCCAGTTTCAGGAACGCCGCGACCATCCTGGCGAAGTTCTTGTGCGCGCTGGGCGATGACACCGCCAACAGATAAGGCGTCGAGCCACCGGGACATTGCTCTGCGCAGAAGGGTTGAAAACGCGCATCCACGGCGTTGGGCACCACCCAGATATGGTGTGCCGGATAGCCATAGAAGCGAGCTATTTCTTTCCGAGAAAATTCGCTCACGGTAATCAGCGCCTTGATTCGTTTGAGTAACAACGGTGTCAGATTGCGATAGGTAGCCCGGAACGCTCTCGAGTAGCTCTCCGGATGCCTGACATAGGTGATGTCATGATGGGTCGCGATCTGGTTGCCATAAGCGAGCGGGGCGGTATTGCACAGCGAGACCAGCGGCGGGCTGCCATTGCGCGCGAGCCACAGCGGGAGGTCCAGCTGTTCCCAGAGATGCCCTCGGTGGCGGCCGATGCGGCGCACCTGCAGCTGCTCGGCGCTGTCGTGTAGGCGTATATCCTTTGGTGCGACGAAGACCAGATCGTCGCGCAGGCTGCTGAGCTGTAGGCTGATCTGCTCCGCGAAGCGCTGTACTCCCCGTATTTCCTGGGTCAGAAAGCGAGCATTGATCACAATCATCTGAAATTCCTCTTTTCAAAAAACCGTTCAGGAATCGAGAGCTTCTGCTAGGAGCCGGAGCGCGTCGCAGCGGACTTGCCGAGGCTGATGATTTTCGGAAATCCATCGAGTTCGATACTGGCGGTGCAGTCGCTCGCGTTGGCCGGGCAGTTCCACTCCACGTCGCTTCGGGTTCGGCCGTTTTCCGGATGCGCGGTATCGATCAGCTCCAGCGTGCCGGTTGCTTTACCCGCGGACTCAATGCTGACCGAGCGTGTCTGGTCGGTGCTCCAGGCGACCAGAAGCTGTTCTTCAGCGTTGCCGAAACGCATCAGAACGGTGCCTTTGCTGGGTTCGCCGGCATGACCAAGGAACTGGTAGTTCTGGATGATTGGGCTCACCACCTTGAGCACCCGATACGCTGGCTTCGGGACGTAGTCCTGACGGAGCAGGCCGAAGTTGTGCTCCCGCTCACGCTTGTCGGTGCCGTCGTTTCGCAAGTCGTACCACCAGTATCCCCGCACGTTGGGCAGCGTCTTGACGAGCAGGAAGCTACGTGCCAGATAGGCGGCCTGCAGGTTCTCGTCGATGCCGCAGGAGCCCTGATAGGCGGGCCAGCTCATCTCCGTCAGATACAGGGGCACCGGCTGGCCGGCGGCACGGGACAGTTCCAGGTCGACCTCGGCGAGCCACTCGATCCAGGCCTCCGGCGTGTTCTTTCCTCGACCGCGGCAATGTACGTATGGGTGCAGCGAGAGGCCGTCGATCGACTGCATCACGCCGGCTTCGATCAGGCGCAGGGCGAAACCGGACTCGATTCCTTTGGTGGTCACCGCGCCGGCCAGCACTTTGGCGTCCGGATCGTACTGGCGGATGATGCCCGCCGCGTCGGCGATCAGCCGGGCGTAATCCTGGGTGAACTGCGGGTCGGTCGGGTTCTCGACGTCCCATTCGTTCCAGACTTCGTAGTGTTTGATACGGCCGCGGAACTGTTGCGCAACGAAGGCGACGTAACGATTGAAGGCGGTGCGTACCGGTTCGCTGCGCGGCTTCTCCCCGTCGCCGTGAAAGCTGTTGCCGTAGCCAAGAATGAACAGGCTATCGAGCCCCTGCGCTTCGGTGCCGGCGAGATAGCGGTACCAGTGCGGCTCCACCTTGAGCCGATCGCGGTTGCGCTCGAGAAAGGCCCAGTGCGCGTCGGTTCGTACCGACTCGATACCGGCGTCCCGCAGCAGCTGGTTGCCCTGGCTGCGACTGTCGCGTAGATGCAGGTCATGCGAGCAGACGCCAACGATGAAGGGATCTTCCGGCTGTTGTGCCGGCGCCTGCAGAGCCAGGCTGGACATGGCCGCGACAAGCGCTAGACGGCGAAAAAGAAGGCAGGTGCTCATGGTCGATCGTCCTTGGGTCTACCCGCATGTGGTTCAAGGCCATAATGCGGCTGTGGTGTAGCGATCTGGTTGTACGTCCCTCGATGCGGCACGTCGCGTGGTGTCAGGACATGGGCGATGGCCATGCCGAGGAACAGCGTCGAGGTGGTGACCTCCAGTACATCGGTAGCCCAGCCGATCAGGCAGGTACAGAAGACGATGCCCAGTAGGGCGTCACGGATGCGCGGGCCCCGGTCGTGCAGGCGCAGCAGCAACGGAAACAGCAGCAGATACAGCAGCACGCCGAACACACCCAGCATTCCCCAGAGATACAGCGCCGTGTTATCGGCGATGCTCAGCAGCTCCAGCCAAGCTAGTGGAAAGACCGCTGCGCTACTGCCTACCGCACCGAAACCTGCACCCCACCAACCCCAGCCTTCGTTGGTTATCACCTCGATGAAATTCGGCCAGCTGTTGATCAGGCGGTCATTGAAGGACGCCAACAGACTGGCGCTGTAGGCTTCGCTCTGCGGAATATTCAGCAGCAGGCTGGCAATCGGCAGCGCCATCCCCGCCAGCACCGCTATGAAAAATGCCGTGGCGCTGGGCATGCGATAGCCGGCGAGAAACAGCATCATCAGCGTCAGCAGATAGGCCGCGGCGGTGGACTTGTTGGTGGTGAGAAAGATCGCGCCGAACGCAAGAGGGTAGAGCATCATCCGCAACAACCGCGATCGGATGAACGCCGCCAAGAACAGACTGTACAGCGCAATCATCACGGCCAGATTGGTCGACATCCGGGCGAACCCTGCAAGACGGTCGGTACTGCCGAAGGCCCAGGATTTGTTCGCAGTAACCTCAACGTCACCCATCATGTAGCTGTATCCCTTCCATGGCACGTTGGTGAACATGTCCAATGCGATGCCTAGCAGAGAGGCAATCAGACATAGCCCGATCACCCAGCCCAACAGGCCGGTTCTGCGTTCCAGATAGGTGCCGCAGAACAGCCCGAACAGCAGCGGAACATAGATGAACACGCTGAAGCCGACGTTGCTCAGCGAAGCCCCGTGAAGCAGCGCGAACGAGCTCGAAACCACCAATGCAAATAGCACTAGCCATACCCCGGGCTTGCTTCGCGCCCGCGGCAACTCGAGCGCCACCGCCGCCAAACAAGCCAGCTTTGGTAGGTAGAGCAGGGCGGAGATACCGGCGATATCGAGGTAATAGCGCAGCGCCCCGGCAAAGGTTTCGCTGATCAGCAGTGAGGCCGCGATCAACGCCAGCAGGGTTGGCTTGTCAATCGCCAGCGGGCTCGATCTGGGATGGGTGATAGTCAGCGAACTCAAGGTCATCGTGGGCTCTCCGGCCGTGCAGCGCGGCATGCAGAATCGACTGGTACTGATCGAGCATCCGTTCCATATTCAGAAAAGGCGCAACGCTGGTACGCGCCTGCCGCGACAACCGCTGGCGCAGGCCGCTGTCCAGATAGAGCTTGAGCATCGCTCTGCCGAGCGAGTCGGGATCGGCCGGTGAGCAGAGCAGGCCGTTGTGGTTGTCCTGAATGATCTCCGGCAGGCCGCCCATGTTCGTCGCGATGACGGGCAGATGTTGGGCGCAGGCTTCGACGGCTACCAGCCCGAAGGGCTCGGCCCATATCGAAGGCACCACCAGCACGTCGATGTGGCGCATGAAAGTTGCGGCATCCTGATAGCCGACGAAACGGACTTTGGCCGGGTCGGCCTTTGCCTTGAGCTGTGCTTCATCATCCAGCTTGCCGCGCCCGGCGATTTCCAGGGTTGCGTTGATTGAGAGCTCCTGAAACTGTTCGATCAGCCAGCCCACCCCCTTGTT
Source organism: Pseudomonas sp. (assembly GCA_003527165.1). Lineage (GTDB taxonomy): Bacteria > Pseudomonadota > Gammaproteobacteria > Pseudomonadales > Pseudomonadaceae > Stutzerimonas. The sequence continues at coordinate 3,038 of DPSI01000450.1, read as the reverse complement.
TTCCGACAGCGTGCCGATATAGCCGAAACGCAACAGGCCGCTGTGGCTCTGGCGCGGCGCGGGCGGTGCGCTGTCGCCCGGCATGGTGCTGTTGTGCACCACATGGCAGCTGGCCTGGCTGAAATATCCCTGCCCGGACACCCGTTCCAGGATGAAGCGACTGACACCAATCACCGCGGCGACCTGTGCCGAGACCGCCGCATGGTGCTGACGAAAGGCCGAACACATACCGCACTGGCGTTCGCAACTGCGGCCCTTGTTGAACATGGTGTCCTTGGGGCACAACAGGTAGAGGTCGTGCAGCACCTGCACGATCGGCACGCCGGCAGCGCTGATCTCGTCCCACGCCGAGACCGACCAGCCGGTCAGGTTGTGGCAGACCACCACGTCCGGCTGCTCGCGTGCGATCACCTCGCGAACGTACCGGCGCATGCGGCGGTTGTAGCGATCGCGGTAATGCCAGCCGAGGCGCAGCAACGGGTTGGGCCGGCTCTGGGTGAAGTGCCAGTAAAAGTTATACAGGCCGGCGCGATAGATCCGCACACCGCCCAGCGTTTCCTCATGCAGCCCGGTCTCCGGGCCGGTGGCCAGCACCGCCACGTCGCAGCCCCGACCCTGAAGCCCTTCGGCCAACTGGCGTACGACGATTTCCGCGCCACCGCCCACATGGGGTGCGTACAGGCTGTGTAGAAATAGAACCTTCATGATCGGAGCCCCCGAGATCAATCGGCGCGAAAGCCAAGCGTGAGCTCGGGGCGCGCGACGCAACCGCTGAGATAGTGCGTTGGCACGCGGACTTTCTGCTCACGCTGCAACAGCGTCAGCAGGATCACCGAACGCTCTTCTCCATCGGCGCTGACGAAGATCGCCTCGAGTTCGTTAAAGCCGCCGCCGTGCAGCTGCACGCGCTCGCCGGGTCGGAATTGCGTCTTCTCGGCCGGAGCCGCGAGGCGCTGGCGCAGTTGTTCGATGAGTTCGTCCCGGACGGGTGTCGGCTCGCCGCCGAACGACACAACGCGGGCGACGCCGCGGGTCGATCGGATGGGATACCAATTGTCCAGCTGCCGATCGAGGCGGATGAACAGGTAGCCCGGAAACAGCGGTTCTTGCGCTTTGCCATTGCAGGAACCGCTTGGCTTGTGCGGCCTGTAGCACTCGAACGCCTGGCGTCGCAGATGTTGTTCGGCGCGGGCCTCCTGACGGGGTTTGGTTTGAATCAGGTACCAGCGTGGATTGCTGCTGAGTGCTGTCATGTGAAACTGCCTTCCATAGAGAGAATTGCTGAGGTCCGTTTTGTCGATGTCGTTCATGCCCGCTGTGCGGTTTGCTGCTCGATCCCTTCAACGAGAGAGAAACGTTTCAGTAGCGCCTGGGCATCGCTTTGGCTGTTGAACATCAGTACGTCGATGATCGATAGCGAAGGCACGAAAGGTTGCTTGAACTGTGGGTAGCTCAGGTCGTCCATGCGCAGAAATCGCAGTGACAGGCCGTGAGCTCGAAAAAGGGCTGGGCAGTACAGCTCCATGCCGCCAATAGGGTTGATATAGCGCTCTGCGTCCAGCTTTTTCGTGATGCTGATGACCCGCTCCTGCTTGTCCATGCGGGCCGGCAAACCTAACTCGGAGCCGTTAAGAATCGGTGTGGTGATTTGCAGATAGGCACAGATGCAGCGGATGGAATGCTCGGTGAACCGCGCCAGGTTGCGCTCCGGGTGCGTCAGGATCTGGCGGATCAGTGCGATCACTTCGGCCTGATATGGCGCGCGGGCGTAGGCGAATTCCAGCGTCCTCAGCAGCTTCTGGGCTTCCTGCGCGAAGTCATCGCACAGCCAGCGCTGGTTGATCGGGTCGAATTGGCCACCCTTGCGCAAGGGAAAGGTGATCAGCTTCGGCTGGCCGTTCACCAGCAACCTGTTGCGATTTATCCACGAGGCTTTGACGTATTGGAGATCGTCACCCAGCACGAAGGCATCGCTGTGGGCGATCAGCTGAAAATAGCCAAGATAAGGGAACAGGTAGGGTTGCATCATCGCGGCGGTTCTGAGCACGGCGCTTCCCTCGCATGTGTCAGGCTTTTTGAGAATAGCTGTAATAGCCGTAGGCGCCGGTTTCATAGGCGGTACTCGAAGCCCTGCGCTTGACGCCGTTGAGGATGGCGCCCTTGAGCAGTACGCCGTTCTGCGCCAGGCGCCGCTTGGACGCCTCGACCTGGCTGGCGGTGCTCAGCCCATAACGGCCGACCAGCAAACAGGTGCCCGCCAGTTGCGCGACCAGCACGGCATCGGTCACGGCCAATACCGGGGGTGTATCGATGATGACGAAGTCGTATTCCCGCTCCGCCTCTTTGAGCAACCTGGCGAAATTGTCGTGCATCAGCAGCTCGGACGGATTTGGCGCGCTGCAGCCGCTGGCAACGAAATGCAGGTTGGGCTGGTCGGTCTTGTTGACGACCGCGGCGAGATGCAGGCCGCCGGCCAGGGCATCGGACAAACCATTGCGCGGCGCCATGCCGAACACGCCGGCGAGATAACCGCGGCGCATATCGGCGTCGATGAGCAGCACCCGCTGGCCCGCCTGGGCAATCACTGACGCCAGGTTGCTGGAGACGAAGGACTTGCCCACCGAGGGGGTTGGGCTGGTAATCACCAGCACTTGGTTACGTGCTTCGAGCATGGCGAACTTGAGGCTGGTACGCAGGCTGCGCAGTGACTCGATGGCCAGATCGGCCGGATCGGCTATGCCCAGCAGCTTGCTTCTTCCGTCACGAATTTTCCTCAGCCGGTACAGGTGTTCCTGTTTCGCCGAAAAAGGCAGAGCGGCATACACCGGAATGCCCAGGTGTTCGATGGTCTCCGGGCTTTCTACGCCGCGATAGAACACCTGGCGTAGCAGGATCACCATGGCCGACACCAGCAGACCGACGAAGATGGCGACCAGTACGACCAAGGGTTTGATCGGTTTGGCTGGCTTCTCCACCACCGCATAGGCGTTGTCGATGATGCGTACGTTGCCGATGGTGCCTGCGCGCAGGATGTCCTG
>DPSI01000094.1 GCA_003527165.1 Pseudomonas sp. | reverse complement strand
CCGTGCGGGTGCTGAGGCGCAGCCACTGGTGGCTAGTGCGAAAGCGGCGAGGGCATAGGTAAACGGCCTCATTGGGCACGCCTTTCGATTGCCTGTGCGTGCTGCTGAATAAACTCTGTCTTGCGGCGGAGCGCTTCTGAACAGGTGTTGGAGACCGTTTCTGGATCCCATTCTTCTTCAAGCATCTTTTGCTGGATTCTACTCATGAACAGGCCGGTTGATTGACCTCCGCTCGCGACAAAGTCCGATGCTACTTGATTACAGAACTCCTCGATTTCTTCGGCTTGAGTGGGGGCATTAGTGGTTTGTGGATCGCCTTGATCGCAGGCCGCAACAAGGGCGAGCAATGACGCGGCGACGAGTGCGTAGGTTGATTGCATGATGTGATTGGTCCGTCATGGTTCTGAGTTTTGGGTGTTAAGGATCAGAGGCTTAGGTCGAGTGTGTTCATCTCCACGGTGGGGCAGGGTGAATCGCGTTCGCTGAGTATGGAAACATTCCATATAAAAAAGGGAAAAATCGCATAAGCGGATTTTCCATATAGTTGGGTTGCCGGTTTAGACGCGGCGGCTCATTCGATGCCCAAGACGGTCTTCGGTGGAGAACATCGGCACCTCGTTGCGGTGCTCGTTGAAGCGCGTCAGGCGTCGGGGCTCACGCAGGCCGAGTTGGCTGCGCGAGTGGGGAAGGATCAGTCCTTCGTGTCCATTATCGAGCGCGGTCAGCGCCGTGTGGATGTGTTGGAGTTTGTCGCGCTGGCCAGGGCCATGAACGCCGAGCCTACCCAGCTTTTTGAAATGGTGACGAGAAGGCTCGCGAAGGTGCTGAAGATTTAACCCCGCTAAAACGAGAAGCCGTCTCGACGCCTATTCATATAAGATGGCACGAATTGCGCGCGTTGCCGTCATCGATTTTCACGCAGCGGCATCAGGAGTTCATCACCTTCATCGCTTCAGTAAGGAAGGCAGCCGAAATCACTCAGGTCGAGCTTGCGGAGCGATTGGGGAAGCGACAGAGCTTCGTGTCGAAGGTGGAGCGCGGCGAGCGGCGGATCGACGTGATCGAGTTCTGCCAGATCGCCGAAGCCCTCGGTCAGGATCCGGCGAAGCTTCTGCAGAAATTCATCGACCAGTAGCCCCAAGGCTGCGCTATTGAATCGACGATCATGCCGGAAAGACCTCGGCCCGAAGTCACTCGTGATTACACGTCAAGTTTGGCCGGAAGGCTGCGTAGGAGTTTGTCGAATAGCTGACGTTCGTCGACACCGATCGCGCTCGCTATGGCTATCAGATCAATGACATTCATTCCACGTTCGCCGACCTCGATCTTAGCTAGCCAGCCGTGGTGGGTCTTGCCGAGACGGCTTTCTACCTCTCGCTGCGTCAGGCCCTGAGCTTTGCGAGCGGTTACTACAACTTCGACTGCCGCTCGGTACTCCGGCGATGAAACCCACTTCCGCATTAGCCGTGCCTTCCAAGGGAGGAAGACCTGCGCTAATGGCCGTCACCGCTGGTTCTATTTCGGTACCAACGTGCTGTGAGAATTTGGTCGCAGCGGACATTCCTAAAGGAAGGCTAGCGAACGTTGCGATCATCAACTATCAGCGTTCTTTGTGGTTCGCTGCGGGGGGAAAATGGAATACGAATACAAGGTGATCGATGTAGCGGACGGAGCCATCAGCTCCCTGCTGCTTAATGAAGGGCGGATCGAGACCGATGTGCTCGAATCCTATCTCAATGCGATGGCGGCTGAGGGATGGCGGGTGGTCTTCATGGCCAATGTCATGCAGCGCCATCTGGTCATCAGTGATCGTGAAACGTTGATGGTGACATTCGAGCGGCGTGTGCCTGAAGATCAGAGAGAGGCCCGTGCAGCTCGTGTCCTCGACGATGTGATCGCAGCCGAGGACCGCGCCAAGGTTGTCGGTCGCAAGGCTGCAGCAGGGACTGTCGGTCTAGCGTTGGGCGGTGTCTTGCTGGGTGCAGCGCTATCGGGCGGCGATGAGGCGTAGAGCTATGGATTTTCAGTCCCAGGTTGCCGCGCGGCGTGCCGAACGCGAACAAGTCGCGAGAGAGGCTCAAAAGATAGCGTCCGAACAGGCGCGGACTCAGGCCTTGGCCGAACGCGCGCAGCGTGAAAATGCGCTGGAAGCCATCGCTGCCGATCTTTCAAATGATGACATCAAGGTAGTTCGGCAGGGCGAGGATCTTACCATCCTACAATCTTCAACGCCTACGCTCGATCTGGAGGGGCTGCGTCGTTCCAAGATCGACAAGTTGCTGAAACACGAGGCCCGCAAGATGTGGTCGGCAGCAGAGAATTGGCAGGTGATCGGCCTTATGGTTGCTGGTGTCTTCCTGATTCCGTGGTTCTGGGTTCTTGGGCTCCTCGTCTTCGGCGTCGGCGGGGCACGGCGCTGGGCCCTGAGCAATCGATACCGGGCGCAAGTGCGCCGACAATACCCCGTGCTGTTCCCGCCCAACCAGCCAAATGGCGCGGTTTGATTCGCTGAACGACCTGGCGAACACTGGGAGGTATCCACTGGGGGTTGTCACCGCCCACACATAGCTGCTCTATGCGGACGCGAGGGCAGATGGTCGACAATACAGAGCACTTTCCGGTCGAGGTTCAACCCGACTTCGTCGATAAACAGACGCGCGCGAGACCGATTCCGGCTCTGTCTGAGTTGATCTGGAATGGCCTCGACGCCGATGCGACCCGGGTCTCTGTCGAGTTAGAATACGGGGATCTTGCCGGCGGTCTGTCGAAGATTGTGGTGCACGACAACGGCAAAGGATTCCCGCGTTCTGAGGCCAGAGGTTTATTCAAGAATCTGGGCGGATCGTGGAAGCGCGGCACACGGCAAACTCCGAGCGGCCGTCAGATACATGGCCAGGAAGGAAAGGGTCGCTACAAGGCTTTCGCCCTCGGTCGCGCGGTCACATGGCATGTCACGCACGAAGAGGCTGGCGACGCATCGTCGTTCGAAGTGTCGCTGTTTTCGGACAATCTGACGGACGTTGCAGTTACGCCGCAGCGCCCAGCCGGTACGCCAAGAACAGGCGTGACGGTCGCTGTTAGCGACTTGCATCACGACTTTCGCGTGTTCGAAACAGAGGAGGGGCTCCAAGATTTAGCTGAGAATTTCGCTCTCTATCTGTCAAACTATCCGAACGTACAGATCGAGGTCGCCGGTCGGCGGGTCGATCCTGCGACCGCAATGGTCGGTGAGCCGGTTACGATCGAGCTCGAGCCTATCGTCTCCGACGAAGGGCCGCACCCGGCGTCGCTGCAGATCATTGAGTGGAAGTCAGCAACCAAACGGGCCCTATATCTCTGCTCAGCAGATGGCTTCCCGCTCGACACCTCCGAGACCCGCTTCCACGTTCCTGGCTTCGCGTTCTCAGCTTACCTTCGATCCGATTACATCAGTCGACTTCAGGAAAAGGGGCTGCTCGGCCTCGGAGAACTAGACCCACGGCTTGCCGAGGCTGTGGACCAGTCTCGTGAGGCAATCAAACGGTACTTCCGCGAACGGGCAGCCGCTGACGCAAAGTCAATCGTGGACGAATGGAAGGCCGAGCAAGTCTATCCCTTTGAGGGCGAACCAGTCACCACGGTCGAGAAGGCAGAGCGCCAAGTCTTTGAGATCGTCGCCGCGCAAGTCCAGCGCATTGCGCCAGAGATTGGCGGTGGTAGCAAAAAAGGAAAAGCGCTTCACCTTCGGATGTTGAAGACGGCACTCGAGCGCGGGCCGGAGGAACTTCAGATCATCCTGCGCGAGGTGCTTGACCTGCCGGTCGCCAAACAGAAGGAACTTGGCGCGCTGCTGCAGGAGACGTCGCTTTCCTCGATCATCTCCGCAGCCAAGACGGTCGCCGATCGCCTGAAGTTCCTTACGGCGCTGGAAACCATCATCTACGACCCCGAAAAGAAGGGCCGACTTAAAGAGCGAACTCAGCTTCATAGAATCCTTGCTCAGGAGACTTGGCTCTTCGGCGAGGAATATAATCTGTGGGTCAGCGATCTCGGCCTCCGACAGGTTCTGAATCGGCACAAGGAACACCTCGATCCGAGTCTGGTGATCGATGAACCGGTGAAGGTTCATGGTCAGCGGACGGCTATCGTCGATCTTATGTTCTCGGCGCAGTCCAAGCGGCATTTGGCCGAGGAAGTTGAGAACCTCATCGTTGAACTCAAGGCACCCGAGGTTGATATCGGCTGGAAAGAAACAGGTCAGATTCTGAAGTATGCCCACGCCGTGGAAAATGATGACCGCTTCCATCGAGTCAAAAACGTCAGATGGCATTACATAGTCATCTCAAACGCTTACGATTCGCAGACGGCGGGGTTAATCAATTCTGTCGACGCCGAGCGTCGTTTAATAGGGCGATCCGCCACTGGCACCGTTCAGGTTATGACTTGGGGTGAGCTCATCCAAGAAAACCGGGCGCGCCTGCTTTTCTTCCAGCAGCGTCTTGAACACTCGGAGATCGGAAGAGCGT
>DPSI01000089.1 GCA_003527165.1 Pseudomonas sp. | reverse complement strand
CTTCGTCAAGTAGGCGCAACGTCTGCTGCTGCGTAAGCTGGTGTGTAGGCAGGACGCGGAGGGTCGCGAGCAGGTCGAGAATCACCACCACGCGACCGTCGCCGAGAATGGTCGCTCCGGAAATCCCCGGCACGGTGGCAAATTGCGGCCCCAGGCTCTTCACCACGATTTCACGGGAGCCTGCGAGGCTATCGACCTGTACCGCCACACTGTGCTCGTTCGAGCGCACCAGGATCACCGGCAAAGGTAGGCTCTGACCGACCAGCTTGGGCCGCTGACCGTTGTTCAGCAGCTCGCCGAGATAGCGCAATTCGTAGGTTTGCCCAGCGTACTCGAAGCGCGATGCGTCCGGCTGGTAATAGGCTTCCAGTTCGTAAGGCGACACACGCACGATACCTTCGATGGTATTCAACGGAATCGCGTAGAGGTCTTCGCCCGAGTACACCATCAGCGCTCGGTTGACCGATACGGTGAATGGCAGACGAATCAGGAAGCGCGTACCACTGCCAAGTGTCGATTCGATGGACATGGAGCCGCCGAGCTGCTTGACCTCCGAATGCACCACATCCATGCCGACACCGCGGCCGGATATCTGGGTTACCTTCTCGGCGGTGGAGAAACCAGCCTCGAGAATGAACTGCAGAACCTCATGTTCCGACAGGTCACTGCCGGGCAGCATCAGACCGCGCTCGATCGCCTTACGACGAACCGCTTCAAGATTGATCCCCGCGCCGTCATCGCTCAGTGCCAGAACGATGTCGCCACCTTCCCGGCTCAGCTCCAGGCGAATGTTACCCTGCTCTGGCTTGCCCGCCGCCACACGCTTGGCGGCGACTTCGATACCGTGATCCACCGCATTACGCAGCATGTGTTCCAGCGGCGCGACGATGCGCTCGAGTACGCTGCGGTCCATCTCGCCCGTTGCATTGCCGACATGGAACTCGACCTGCTTACCCAGTTCGCTGGCCACCTGACGAACGATCCGACGCAGGCGTGGAACGAGCCGATCGAAGGGAACCATGCGTGTACGCATGAGCCCTTCCTGAAGCTCCGTATTAACCCGGGCCTGCTGTAACAACAGGGTTTCGGCGTCGCGATTACGCGCGGCCAGGGTTTCCTTCAGGTCCAGCAGGTCGGAGGCCGACTCGAACAGCGCGCGGGATAGCTGCTGGAGTTGCGAGTGGCGGTCCATTTCCAGCGGATCGAAATCGTCGTATCCCGCACGCTCCGCCTCGGCCTGATAGCGGCTGAGGATCTGCGCCTGGGTCTCAGTGTCCAGCCGCCGCAGCTGATCCCTAACCCGTTCGATGGTGGCTTCCATCTCGCTGAGCGTGAAGCCGACGTCGCTGACCTGCTGCTCGACCCGCCCCCTGAAAATCGACGTTTCGCCCGCCAGATTGACCAACCCCTCCAGGAGATCGGCCGGTACTTTCACCAGTTCCTGCGGTGCACGACGGGATGCGGCGTCCAGCGCAGCCTGCTCGGCACGACGGATGAACGGTAAGACCTTGGCCGGCGAATTGCCGGTCGGCGCCTGAGCACTGGCGGCCATTATCGGCGTTTCGAGCACGATCACGGACGAGTCGGAATGCTCCTCCTGACGATTCTCCTGCGACTGGTCGGCCGTAGCGGCGCCGGGCTCGCTCGCCAACCGCGAGCGCATCGATTCGACTTCCTTGAGCAAAGCGTCATAGCCGCCCTGTACGTCCAGAAACAGGCTATCCGTCCAAGGATCGCCCTGCAGTTGCAGCTCGCTGAGGCGTTGTTCGAGGTCATGCGCCATATCGCCCAGACGGCTTTGGGCCGCCAGCCGCGCGCCTCCCTTCAACGTATGCAGCACGCGCAACATGTCAACCAAAGGCGCTGCGCTATCACGTGTGGCTTCCCAACGCCCCAACGCGGTTTCCATCTCTTCCAGCAGGTCATCTGCTTCTTCGACGAAAATATCTAGGATTTCGACTTCGGCGGCATCCTGGGCAGCGTCTTGGGCCGCCGTCAGGGCAACGCTGCTGGGCATGTTCAACTGTTCGTCGGGGTTCGCCCGAAATTGCCGAATGGTTACGATCAGGTCCTGCCCGCTGGGCAGCTCATGGTAGGCCCGCACCGCATCGAGCATCACCGCGAGCCGGTCATGACAGGTCTGCAGCAGCGCGAACAATGTCGGGCTCGCCCGGTAGTTTCCGGCGCACAGCCCCTCGTACAGGTACTCCAGCTCATGCGCAAGATCACCAATCTCGCGAATGTCAGCCATCCGCGCGCCGCCTTTGAGCGTATGCAGATCCCGCTGTAGCGCTTCGATTTCAAAGCTGTTGCCGACATCTTCCATCCAGCTCTGCAGCGAGGCGCCGGCGCGCTCGATGATGTCGAAGCCTTCTTCAAGAAAGATCTCCACCAGCTCGGGATCGCGGTTCTCCCAACTGCCGCTTTCTGCCGGGACGGGCGCCGCCATCGCTGGCGCCTGGAACTGCTCAAGCGCTTCAGGCTCGCAAGTATCTGCCGCAACCTCTGCCACGTCCTTGTCCGAGATTTCAGGCTCGACGGTAAAAGTATCGTCCGATGGGTGTTCAACCTCGGCTTGGCTGGTCTCCGGGTCGGTCGGCGCCTCGACCGGGTCAGCCGCCGCCTCGTGCCCGCGTCGGGGCTCATCGTTGGGGTCTGCCGGCTCCGATAAGACAGGCTCGTCGGTGAAGGCCTCCGCACCTTGCGCAACGTCGTCGCAGACTACCGTTTCATTGAGCGTGCAAGCATCACTTGCAAAGCTCGGCGTAACGCCCTGCCGATAGGCTCGGATACACGCGATGAGCTTCGCGGCAACATCCATTGGCTTGTGTGCCTGGAGCTGTTCCAGTTGCACCGCAAGCTGATCGTGGCTGCGCAGAAGCAGCGTGGCGAGGTCGTCCGTATGCACGTAGCGACCGTCTGAAAGCCCTTCATAAAGGGTTTCGAGCTCATGCGCCAAATCGCCGATCGGCCGAACTTCGGCCATCCGCGCGCCACCCTTGAGCGTATGCAAGTCACGCAGCAGGGCCGAAAGCGCCAGCTGGTTGGCCGGATCCCCCAGCCAGCGTTCCAGCGCGGCCCCCGCGCTTTCAAGCAGATCGACGGCTTCGTCGAGAAAGATCTCGACCATTTCCTCATCCAGCTCGCCCTGCTCCGACGGGGGCTCGGTAGGCCAGGCTTCGGCTTCGGCTTCGGCTTCGGCTTCGGCAGCATTCTCGGCAACGGCGTCAATCGCTGCAGGCGCGGTGGAGATTTCCGGTTGCGTGTCGTCGGCCGGCAGCTCGTATGTGTGCGGGTCGATCGCCTCGGCCAATAGCTCTTCGAGACGGGCCACCAGTTCGGGCTGGCCAGTGACCTGCAGACCGGCTGCGACCTGATCCATCATGCCGACCAGCGCCTCGTGACCTTGCTCGGCACCATCGAAGAAGCGCGCGCTGACCGCGAGGCGGCCGTCTTGCACGACTGCATAAAGATTGAGCAGCACCTGGCACAGCGCGTCGATCTGCGGCAGGTCGGCCATTTGCGCACCCAGGCCGAGGGTCGTCAGTTCTTCTAGCAGCGCACTCAGTTCCTGGCGTTCAGCAGGGTGCTCGCGCCAGCTTTGCAGAAGGTCTTCGGCATCCAGCAGGATGTTCATGCCTTCCGAAAGAAACAGCGCAATCACGCCGGGATCGCGTGGCTCGCCCTGTTCATTGTCGCCACGCTCGCCGACTTCCTCCAGCCGGGCCTGATGCAGCGCATGGACCTGCGCGATGAACGCATCGGCACCCTCGATGGGCGCCAGCGGGTCGCGGTCCAGGTTCCCCAGCCCAGAACGCAGCAGCTGCTCAGCGGCATGCAGAAGCTCCGCCTCGGCCAGATCCAGCGGAATCAGGTTGGCCTTGAACTCTTTGACCATTTTCTCCAGCGGGGTGGCGATCTCCGCCACCGGCAGGATCCCGGCCATATGCGCGCTGCCCTTAAGCGTGTGCAATGCGCGCTGCAGGGCATCGGTCACCGGCTGAGGAAGGCGTTGCGCGCAATCGGCGAGAACATCGACCAGTGTGGTGAGATGGGATTCCGCCTCGTTGCGGAAGATTTCCAACAGCTGCGGATCCAGCACATCATCGACAACCGTTTTCTGCGCGGGCTCATCGAGCGTGGCGCCACCCTGCGGCTCTTGATCGGTCGGCTGTCCTTTGGCCAGCGCATGAGCGTTGGCGGCCAGCCGATCGACATCGCTGCGCAGGCGTTGCGCCTTGGCGGCAAACTCCTCGACCAACGCCGGCATCAGCGCGACCACATCGGCTACCAGTTTTTTCACAGGCTCGCTCGCGTCGATGCTGCGATCGAGGATACGGTTGAGCAGATTTTCGACAGACCAGGCCAGTTCGCCGATGATCAACGCGCGTACCATGCGCCCGCTGCCTTTAAGCGTATGGAAGGCTCGCCGCACTTCGCCGAGCGCATCCTTGTCCGCAGTGTCGCTGCACCACCGTGGCAGATACTCGCCGATGGTTTCGAGCACCTCGGCCGCCTCCTCGATGAAGACTTCGAGCAGGTCCTCATCGACCGGCTCCTCGCCTTCAGGCGGTGGCAGCAAACTTGGAGGAACATGCTGTGCAGGTGGGTTGATCGAAACGGCCGGCGCTGCCATGACATCTTCCATACTCATTGCCGGTTCGGCGGCGACCGATTGCTCCATCAGCTCCGGCAGCACCACCTCAGGCATGTCGAGCTCAGCCATTTCGGCTTCACTCCACTCCACCGTATAACCGAGCGCGCCATCGCCGGTCTGCTCGTCAGCCCCCAGATCGCCAGGCTCGGCGGCGGTCAGCTGTGAAAACGCAGGCTCCGTTAGATCAATGGTCTCGCCCGTCCCGTCTGGCGGCCCGGATTCGGCTATATCGTCATCTTCGGTTTGGGCACCCTCGTTCTCAGCGCTCCGATCGATGGTCCGATCAGTATCGACTGGCATCAGCTCATCAGCCGGTGTATCGATTGGTTGGGCGGCGG
>DPSI01000088.1 GCA_003527165.1 Pseudomonas sp. | reverse complement strand
CCACTACCGCAACGCTCGCCGAGACGGTTAAGGAAGTGGGTGGTGAACAGGCGGCGCTCAAGTCGTCGATGGCTGGCCTGAAAGCATCGGTGGATGAGTTGAGTACGCTGTCCACCCAAATCGGCGGGTTGGACAAGCTGGCTGCCCGGGTCGATGGGCTGAGTAAGGATATCGCCGCGCTGAGGCAGCGAGGCGACGCCAGCCAGGCGGTCAGCCGGCTCGAACAGGATGTGCTGATTCTGCGCAGCGAACTGGACAACCGGCCGGCAGCTACGCCTGGCGTCAATACGTCGGAATTCGATTCGTTCCGCGCTCAGGTGACCCGCACCATCAATGGGCTGCAAGGCCAGGTCGCCAATCTGCAGCAACAGATTGACCGGCGCTGACGCCAGGCAAAAAGCCGCTGCACATGAGCGCAGCGGCTGGGCACGTCAGCGAAACGCGGGCTAGCGGTTACAGGTCCAGCGCCAGGGACATGTCGATTCCTTGGTTGCGGTTGCGGTTGCGGTTGCGGTTGCGTTGCCTGGTCGTTGTAGTGAACGCGAAGGCTAAGCCCCGTCGTCAGCAGCGGGCGCGATACCCAAGCTGAACGGGCTTGGTCGCCGGTGGAATGGCGCCTGGCAGCGCAAAGCTGTCGTACTGCACATCGTCCGACCTGCGCAGATGTTCGCGCTCTTCGTCCTGTCGCCCGACGTCGCGGGCCATTCTGGCGAAAAGGCGGGTGCGCTCCGTCAGGGCATAGGTGCCAAACAGGCCAACCGACAGGCGCAGCGAGTCGAGTTCCGATTCCTATTTAGTTAGCTCAATGCATAAAACTGTCAGTTTTTTTCACGCTGTAGCCGTTACTTCCATCTTCCCGGTAGCGGGCGCCTATAAACGGGCTGAACTGCAGCAGCGGATCACCGATCTGCATCAGATTGAAGCTGGACCAGGCCGATACGCCCCAGAGCATGGCTTTCTGTGGTGCCTTTCGAGCGCTCCGCTACGCCCAGAGCAAAGCGCGATCCAAGTAGCCGGTACTGACGCCGAAAGTCAGCAAAAACGATCCTGCAGACAGCTGGCGAACCACTTGGCAGATAACGGCGCAATGTCTCGGTCCGAATCGCCGGTTCGGAGCCTTCTGTGCCAGGCCCAGCTGAGACCCGCCAACTGGCCTCGCTGTTTCGCTATATCGGGGAAGCTTCGTTTGAAGCTATTTGTTACAAATTCAAGAGACCAAGTGCTTTGGTATCTGCGGCATCGGTCGCTAACTCAGAAGCGATTAATCCGTATCGAATGTAGGGGCAAGCGGCGCGCCAGGTGGTTTATAGCCCGTGCCTAGAGCCCGCATCGGGAATATGCAGGAAACCAACAATGGCTTGAGCTATATGGCAAAATGCCGCCATTCAGGTGCGGCTGACACGGGCGTGGCTAGCCTTATCAACCTTTATTTAGTGATCACGAAAAATGTCGTCCTTGATTGACCTGTTAACAAGCCGCCTGGCTATTTTGCTGCCCAGTGAACTCAAACCCGAAGAGTTCATGAAGCTGGTCATTCCGCATCGTCATTCGATGTTACTCACCCAGCGTCGTGCGACCTTGATCGTCAATCGCGTCAGACTATTCGCGTTTCTCTTCGCAGTGCTGACCCCGGTATGGGGGCTCATTGATCTGATGGTGTTCACCTATCCGCTGTGGCTCGGTCTCGCGACGTTTCGCTTGCTCGCCTGCGCAGCCTTTGCGTGCCTGCTGTTCTATATCGACCCAGTGGCAATCTGTTTGATGCCTACCGTGCCATAGCGCTGCTTTTCGCCATACCTACGGCGTTCTATATCGCTTCACATACGCTTTTGGGCGGGTATCAGCTCACGCAATTTTCTGCTGTGGTGGCGATGGGATATACCTTCCTGCCGTTTGTGCTAATGGCCGGCCTGGCGATATTTCCGCTCACCTTGGTCGAAAACATCGTGATGGCGTGCGTCCTGCTCCTGGCGCAGGCACTGGCAGGGTATCTTTCCTGCGCGACATTGAACTGGCCATCGTTCGCTGGTGGCTTCTGGTTGCTGATCCTCATCGCCGGGGTTACGGCACTGGCGAGCCTCAGCCAGCTGGCGTTCATGATCGCGCTGGTACGCCAAGCGATTCGTGATCCGCTCACCGGGGTATTTTCCCGGGGCAGCGGGCAGGAGATTCTCCAGCTGCAATGGGATACGGCGCGACGTCATGACATCGGCCTTGCGGTGGCCTTTATCGATCTCGATCATTTCAAATCGATCAACGACACCTTCGGTCACGAAGCTGGGGATTTGGTGTTGCGTGACTGCAGCCGGCACATGCTGGCCAGCCTGCGCAGCACCGATACCTTGTTGCGCTGGGGCGGCGAGGAGTTCGTCGTGATCATGCCTGATACCGATCTGGAGCAAGCTCGTCTGGCGCTGAGTCGGATGATTCGTAATGGCCTAGGCGTACGCCCGGACGGCAGTACCCTGACCGCCAGCATTGGCCTGGCCGAGCGTTGCGCCGACTTTGCCGAGAACCCCCGTGACCTGCTCGAGCTGGCAGACCAACGCATGTATCTGGCAAAAACCACAGGGCGCAACAGACTCTGCGCCGAAGCGGCCGGAGTGCCCCAGCCCGAGTTGCCCGCCTCTTGAGAATAAGCGTGCTTCAGCTCTTTACCGAATACACGTGTTTGAGGTAGGCGACGAAGGCTTCGTCGCGGCACATGGTCTTGCCTGGCGAGTCGGAGATCTTTGCCACCGGTTGACCGTTGCAGCTGGTCATCTTGATCACCATGTTGGTTGGCTCGACACCCGGAATGTCGCAGGTCAGCTGGGTGCCGATGCCGAAACTGGTGTTGCTGCGTCCGGCCAGAGCACGATAGATCCGCAGTGCCTTGGGAAAATCGAGCCCATCGGAAAATACCAACTGACGGGTCATCGGGTCGATGCCTAGGCGGCGGTAGTGGGCGATGGCCTTTTCCGCCCACTCGATTGGGTCTCCCGAGTCGTGGCGCAGACCGTCGAACAGTTTCGCCAGGTACAGATCGAAGTCGGCCGTGAAGGCATCCATGGTGATGCAATCGGTGATGGCGATACCCAGCGCGCCGCGATATTCGCGAGCCCAGCAGTCCAGCGCCGCGCTCTGGCTGTCGATGAGCCTGGGCCCCAGCTGCTGGTGCGCCATGATCCACTCATGCGCCATGGTGCCCATGGGCTTGAGGTTCAGCGTTCGGGCGAGATGAACGTTGCTGGTGCCGACGAAGTTGCCGGGGAACCCATGATCCAGGCGCCCGACGACCATCGACTGCACCGCAAAGGAAAAGCGTCGGCGGGTGCCGAAATCGGCGAGATTGAACCCTGCCAGCTCTTCAGCGGTGGCTTCGCCGCGCAGCCATTGCAGCTTCTCGTCGAGCCGAGCCTCGGCTTGCTCAAGGCTCACGTCCGGGTAGCGGGCTCGATTGCGCACTTCGCTGATGATCGCCAGCAGCGGCACCTCGAACAGGATTACATGGAGCCAGGGCCCACGCAGGTAAACCACCAGTTCGCCAGCTTCGAGCTCGACCCGTACGTAACGCAAGTCGAAGCGAAACAGCCCGAGAAAACGAATGAAGTCCGGCTGCATGTAGGGAATGCGGTCGAGAAAAGCGAGCTCTTCCTGACTGATTCGGAGTTCGGCGAGCGCCTCGATCTGCTGGCGGATCTCGTCCAGATAAGGCGTCAGGTCCTCCCCGGAACGGCTGCGAAAGGCCCATTCGACTTCTGCGTTGGGGTAGTGATGAAGCACTGCCTGCATCATCGTCAGTTTGTAGTAGTCGGTATCCAGCAGGCTCTGAATGATGCGGTCGGAAAAGATACTGGCGCTCATCGGCTGCTCCTGAGGACTGCGGGGCTGGTATCAGGCCCCGCCGATACCCTGGATCACCTTACCGGTGCCGCCGCAGTTTTGGCACTCCCCGGATTCGCTGCGGCCACTGCCGTTGCATACAGGACAGATATTTTCGCCGGTTCCGGGCGTGCCTGGCACAGCTTCATCGCCAGGATTGGTGGACGGTGTTCCGCTGTTTGCGTCGTTCATGTCGATGTTCCCAAGCCGCTGTTCTATGTCATCGATTATTCAACTTGATACTACTTTTAAGCTGAACAATATTTGACGTGCCGATATATTGTCGCAACAAGTGCCCACGAGTGTTCCATCTAATTACCAATGAAAAAATGAAACAAAAAGGGCAAAAGGTTTTAGCCTTTTGCCCTTTTTGTAGCGAGGCACATTAGCTATTGCTGTTACGTCCACCACCGTGGCTGTTCTGCCCGCCTTTACGGCCTGCTTCCGAGGCCTTCTCACGGTCGTTGGCGAAGTTGCCGCCGCTGTTGTGGCCGCCTTTCTTGCCAGCTTCCGACGCTTTTTCGCGATCGTTGGCAAAGTTGCCGGGATTCTTGTTTGGCATGTCTTTTTCTCCTCAATGGATAGAGACGCTACAGACTGAACAACTTCATCAGCCTTCATGGTTTCAGAGCTTGGTTGCGTCTCAGGAGTTTCCAGTAAAGAACAAGCGGCAGACGAATGGTTGTTGGTGGCTAGTTCGAATTATGGCGTTATGAGAGCACAACGAAACGGCAAGGTTGTTAATCAACCCCGCGCTCGAACTTATGCAGCCAGCGTCAACTGACGCTGTGCCAGCAGACGCATCACGTAACCGATCTTGAGTGCGGTAGGGCCGAGAATCACCAGCGCGTGGCAGGCGACCACCGCGCCGAGGGCCAACTGCCGATCGAAGACGTAGGCGCCCGCGACGCCGAGCAGAAGTAAAGCCAGACCGATCACCATGGAGAGGTTGGCGATGATGAACAGGCGGTGCGGATCGAGCGGTTGCAGGGTCATCGGAAAATACCTCGTGGCGATGTTCGCGGTGGGGGTCGGCGAGATGCGGGCCCGTCCGGGTTCACTCCAGCGCCGAAGCCGGGCCGAAGAATTCATAGCGGGTCTGTTGCTCCGGTACGCCAAGCGCCCGGAGCTGTCGGCGAATCGCCGCCATGAAAGGCTTGGGACCGAGGAAATAGGCGTCCAGATCGCGATCAGCAGGCAACCAGGCATCCAGCCGCTCCTCGGTAAGAAGGCCGATGGCATCCGGCTGGCGGTCGTCACCCTCGTGCTCGTCATAGCAATAGAAGCGCTTGAGCTGACCATGCCGTTCGGCCAGCGTGTCGATGGTCAGACGGAACGCATGAGCATCGGCATTGCGTGCGCAGTGGATAAAATGGACCGGCCGGTTCGTCGTGATCGCCTCCTCGAGCATCGCCAGGGTCGGTGTGATGCCCACGCCACCGCTGATGAGCGCCAGGGGTTTATCGCTGGGCTGCAGCGTGAACTCGCCGGCGGGCGCAAACAGCTCGAGGCTTTGACCTTCCTTTATCTGGTGCAGGGCGTTGGAGGCCACGCCGCCTGGCTCACGCTTGACGCTGATGCGATAGGTGCGACCGTTGCTGGCCGAGGACAGCGAATAGTTGCGGCGTATCTCCTGACCGTCTATTTGCAGACGCAGGCCGATGTACTGGCCAGGTTTATGGGCGACAACCGCACCGCCATCTTTCGGTTCCAGATAGAACGACGTGATCTCTGCGCTCTCGACCACCTTACGAGCAATACGGAATTCGCGCGCGCCGCGCCAACCGCCGGGAGTGTCGGCCGTGGCGCTGTACAGCTGTTCCTCGGTGCCGATGAGGATGTCGGCGAGCTGACCATAGGCGGCGGCCCAGGCCTGGATCACTTCGTCAGTGGCGATCTCTTCGCCGAGCACCTCGCGAATCGCGCGCAGCAGGCAAGAGCCGACGATGGGGTAGTGCTCTGGCAATACCTGCAGGGCCACATGCTTGTTGACGACCTGTGATACCAGCCCGCCGAGCTGGTCCAGGCGATCGATATGCTTGGCATACATCAGTACGCCATTGGCCAGAGCGCGGGGCTGTTCGCCGCTGGCCTGGTGCGCTTGGTTGAATAGCGGGCGCACTTCCGGGTGCTCGGCCAGCATCAGCTTGTAAAAATGATCGGTAAGCACCTCGCCACCGGTTTCCAGCAACGGAACGGTGGCTTTGATCAGGGCGCGTTGTTCATCGCAAAGCATGGATAGGCTCCGAATGATTGGGAGGCCTGTCTCTTGTGCGATTACTCAGCACGGACAGGTTGGCCTGTCTCTTTCAATATCCGTTCCAGCCTGGAATTGACCAGAATCAAGGGTTGTGAAGCGGTGCTGGTGCTAATAACCCTGCTCGAGAGGGTGAAAGCGACCGTTATAGGTAAAAAACACCATTTAGCAATCACCATGCCGCTAATCGAACCGCTACCTGCGCCAGCGTTCTATAGCTTTGATTATTGACGAGCTTATGGAGGCAGCATGGAGAACTATCACATCACCCACGACGGCGACCGCTGGGTATTACGCGAAGAGGGCGACAAGCGGGCGCTGCTCGAAGCAGGGACCAAGGAGGACATCATCAACGAGACCCGCGACTACATGAAGCTGCGTACCGCCTCGGTGAAAATTCATACTCTTGATGGACAGATCGAAGAAGAGCGGACTTATCCGCGCGACCAAGACCCACGGGCGACCAAAGGCTGAACTCAGGCGGGCTGCATGTTGAGTCGGCGCTGGGTCAAGCGCATGGCCAGCGCGACAGCCCAGCAAGAGAGAATGAAAGGCATCGTCAGGGCGGGTATGCCCAGCCGATCGAAGGCCAGCTTGCAGCCTATGGCCAGCGCGATGCCCAGCGCTGGTATCAAAGCAGAGCGGTGCACCTGGCTCAGCGCCAGCGCCGCCAGGGCCGGGTTATAACCGGCCAATCCCGCCAGCGCCTGCGGCTCGGTTACGCCGGTCAGCAGTGCGCAATACACCCCGAACGCCGAACCACAAAGCGCCCACAACCCGGCGCGAGTGTCGGCGATCAGTACTGCCAGTAGCAGGCAGAGCCCCGCGCCGGGCTCACCGAGGAACATTACCTGGCCGATGCCGCTGGCCATGGCGCTCAGCGCACCCAAGGCGTCGGGGCCGGGTTCGGGCAGTCTGGCGTCTGCGACCGAATCGAGCATGCCGGCCACTGCCAGCGTCAGCCAGCCAAACAGCACGAAGGCCAGCGTGAACACGGCGGGCCCGCCGCGCTCGCGCATGGCTTGCAGTAAACGTCTCTGCAACAGGCTCGATAGCGTCCCGGCAAGCACCACCAACGATAACGCCAGCGCAGACGGACCCAGCACAAAGGTGATCAGCAGCCCCAGCAGTGTCGAGTTGTAGCCGTAGAGCCCGACCTCGATATCCTGGCGTTCACAGCCCAGGCACCAGGCGCTAAGGGTTCCGCTGAGCAGGCCGAGCAGAGTGCCGACCAGAAGCGTAGGCGCATAAAGGGCAATCGTTATGAAGATCAGAAGCCCGCAGACAGGATTCGCCTGCAAGAAGATCTGGCTGAGACCGTTGAGCGCTGCATGCGAAGCATGCGGCAGGTGGGTGCGGTGCATTGTCAGGGTCTAGTTGCGAACGGGAGTTGGGGAAGGCAGCTGAAACGCCACGCCTGCTTACAGATCCAGGCGAGGACAGGCGGCTAGCGGACTGTTGACATCACCTGCGTTGGTCATGCGTCGTTAAAAACAGGCGGCTTGCGAGCCCAGGCGACTCAAAATGCTCATTCATAACTCGCAAGCTCCGTTTTCGACTCACTTCGTTCGCCCTTCAGGCCAGCCTGTGGCTGTTACTCCGCTGCGCCTGTTTTCGCTTCGCCTCGGCTGCCTCGCCTAGATTCAACGGCCGGCTAGTTGAGCGTCTCGATCCGCAGCGAGTTGGTTGTGCCCGGTTGGCCCAATGGGACGCCCGCGGTAATCACTACGGTATCGCCCGCGCCAGCCATGCCCTGCGCCCGAGCCAGTTCCAGGGCGTTCAGGCAAACTTGCTCCATGTCGTGCATCGGCGCATCGATCACCGAATAGACGCCCCAGGCCACGGTCAGCTTGCGTGCGGTCGCCATATTGGGCGTCAGGCTGAGAATCGGCGTGCTCGGCCGCTCGCGCGAGGCCCGCAAACTGGAGCGACCGGACTCGGTGTAGTTCACCAGCACCGCAACCGGCAGGATGCCGCTGATACGGCGGATGGCGCAGCTGATGGCGTCGGGCAGCGTAGCTTCGGCGTTGGGTCGATGCACGTCGAGCTGAGCCTGGAAGTCCGGGCCGCTTTCCACTTGTCGAATGATCTTGCTCATCATGCTCACCGCTTCCTGCGGATAGTCGCCCGACGCGGTTTCCGCCGAAAGCATCACCGCGTCGGCGCCTTCGGCCACGGCGTTGGCCACGTCAGTGACCTCGGCGCGGGTCGGGGCGGGAGAGAAGCGCATCGATTCGAGCATTTGCGTGGCCACGACCACCGGGCGCCCGAGTTGGCGGCAGGTGCGGACGATGTTCTTCTGAATGCGCGGCACGTTTTCGGCCGGTACTTCGACACCCAAATCACCGCGCGCCACCATGATCGCGTCGCTCAGGCGGGCAATTTCGCGCAAGTGCTGCACCGCCGAAGGCTTCTCGATCTTGGCCATGAGAAAGGCGCGACCATCGATCAGTCCGCGTGCCTCATGAATGTCCTGCGGTCGCTGGACGAATGACAGCGCCACCCAGTCGACCCCCAGTTCCAGGCCGAAGGCCAGGTCGCGGCGATCCTTGTCGGTCAGCGGGCTCAGCTCCAGCACCGCTTCGGGCACGTTGACGCCCTTGCGGTCCGACAGCTCGCCGCCAGCGACCACTCGTGTGTCGATCGCGTTGTCGTGTTTGGCGATGACGGTCAGGCGCAGGCGACCGTCGTCCACCAGCAGGCTCATGCCCGGCTGCAGCGCGTCGATGATCTCCGGATGCGGCAGGTTGACGCGGCTGCTGTCTCCCGGTGTCGGGTCGAGATCGAGCCGCAGCGTCTGGCCGCGTACCAACTGGACCTTGCCTTCAGCGAAACGACCCACACGCAGCTTGGGACCCTGCAGGTCCATGAGAATGCCGATCGGCTGATTCAGTTCGCGTTCGACCTCGCGAATCCAGGCGAAGCGTTCGGCATGGTCGGCGTGCTCGCCATGGCTGAAGTTGAGGCGGAACAGGTTGACGCCGTTCTCCACCAGCTCGCGCACATCGGTGATGCTGCGAGTGGCCGGTCCGAGGGTGGCTAGGATCTTGACCTTCTTGTCGGGTGTCATGGCAGGCTCTATCGGCAGTGGTTGTATGACGCGCATGTAACAGACGCGCGCGGCAGCCGTCCGCTAGCGGGGCGGCGGCAGGATCAGGATGGCGCGAAAGTCATTGACGTTGGTGCGTGTCGGGCCGGTCATCAACAGGGCATCGAGCGCCTGGAAATAACCGTAGCCATTGTTGTTGGCCAACTCGTCGGCCGCTTTCAGGCCGAGCGCTTCGGCGCGGGCGAAGCTGTCCGGCGTCATCAGCGCGCCGGCGTTGTCTTCCGAGCCGTCGATGCCATCGGTATCCCCGGCGAGTGCGTAGACGTTCGCCAGCCCTTGTAGATTCTCCGTAAGGCTCAGCAGGAACTCGGCGTTGCGTCCGCCACGGCCATTGCCGCGCACCGTCACCGTGGTTTCGCCGCCAGAGAGGATCACGCAGGGCGGGGCGATCGGCTGTCCGTGCAGCACTACTTGGCGGGCGATGCCAGCGTGAACCTTGGCCACTTCCCGCGATTCGCCTTCCAGATCGCCGAGAATCAACGGGGTAACACCGGCCGCGCGGGCTTTTTCGGCCGCGGCATCGAGCGATTGCTGAGGTTTGGCAATGAGCTGGAAATGACTGCGCGATAGGCAGGGGTCGTTCGGTTTGACGGTTTCCGAGCGTGGGTCTTCCAGCCAGCTGCGCACGTTTGTCGGGATCTCGATGTTATAGCGCGCCAGGATCGCCAACGCCTCGGACGAGGTCGTCGGGTCGGCCACGGTCGGGCCGGAGGCGATCACCGTCGCCTCGTCGCCCGGCACATCGGATATCGCGTAGGTGTAGACGCTGGCCGGCCAGCAGGCCTTGGCCAGGCGGCCGCCCTTGATCGCGGAGAGGTGCTTGCGCACGCAGTTCATCTCGCCAATGTGGGCGCCGGAGCGCAGCAGCGCCTTGTTGATGGCCTGCTTGTCCGCAAGGCTGATGCCGTCAGCCGGCAGCGCCAGCAGTGAGGAACCACCACCGGACAGAAGAAAGATGACCCGGTCGCTTTCGTCGAGGTTGCTCACCATGTCCAGTACGCGGCGGGCGACACGCTCGCCAGCATCGTCCGGCACCGGATGCGCGGCCTCCACCACTTCGATCTTGCGGCAGTTGGCGCCGTGGCCGTAGCGGGTGACGACCAGGCCGGAGAGGTCGCCTTCCCAGGCCGCTTCGATGGCCTCGGCCATGGCTGCAGCCGCCTTGCCGGCACCGATGACGATGGCGCGTCCGCTGCGGTCGGCGGGCAGATGGTCGGCCAGCACCTGG
>DPSI01000090.1 GCA_003527165.1 Pseudomonas sp. | reverse complement strand
GCCAGCAGGTTGGTCTGCTCGGCGACGGCTCGAATCACATCGAGGACGCCGACGATTCCTGCCACATCCTTCTGCAAGCCACCCAGCGACTCGCCGCTGTCACGCAGCTCGCCGACCAGGTCGTGAATTTGCTGGATACTGCCATCCACGATTCGCTTGGCAGCCTGGCCCTGTTGGTCCGTTTCCTGAGCGGCTTCTGCGGCGCGCTGGGCACTCATTGCGACTTCATGTGCGGCAGCGGACATTTCGTTGATCGCAGTCGCCACCTGATCGGTTTCATGCCGCTGGGCTGCCATCGCTTGCTCGGAGCGTTGGGCCTGATTGGCAACGCTAGCGACCAGCTTGGTCAGCTGATGGGTGGTCGTAGAAACCTGTTGAACCAGGCCGTGGATCTTCTCGACGAAGCGATTGAACGAAGAAGCCAGGTCGCCCAGTTCATCCTGACTGGTGATCGGAAGCCGGTGGGTCAGATCGCCCTCGCCGGCGGCCATGTCGTCGAGCTTGCCCTTTATCAGCAGCAGCGGCTTCAGCAGGGTACGACTCATGATTGTCGCCAGCACGGCGATCAACACCAGCAGAGCAAGCGCCGAGCCGACCATGACAATCAGCAGCTCGTCGATATCTTCCTGAAAGGCTTCGCGAGCCGCCTGTACGTCGCGCTCCACTCCGTCCAGATTGAGCGACGTGCCGAATACCATCTTCCATTTCGGCAAATACTCCGCATAGCCAATCTTCGGCACTAGCGTTGCGCTATTTCCGAGAACGAAGCTGTAATCGACGAAGTGACTACCCTCCACGCCAGCCCGGACCAGCTCACGAATCGCGTACTTGCCGCTGGGGTCGCGATAGTCATAGAAGCTCTGGCCGATCTTGTCCTTGGTGTCACCCTGCAGGATCCGTACGCTTTGTTCGTCGTAACCCCAGAAATAACCATCCTTGCCGTAGGACAGCGTCTCCAGAATGGCCACGGCGCGGTCTCGCGCATCGAGGTCGTCCGCAGCGGCGCTTTCATAGAGAGGCGCAATCATCTTCCGGGCCAGCTGCACGTAGTTTTGCAGTTCCGCACGGCGATCCCGGATGAGGCTTTCACGTGTATGCGCTTCCTGCGTGTCCGCCAGTGCCTGCAGATTCGCCACCGAGATGCCGCTCAGAAGGATGGTCAACAGGAGGATCGGACCCAAGGTGAGAATGAGAAGCTTCGTTTGCAGACGTAACCCGGAGAGCATTGGTTAATCCTTTGTAAGAGCCTGAAGATGGCGATATCTCGCCTGTTTATGGCGCCTTGTTTGGTACCTCCAGGGTATCGGCCAAGCGCGACAGAAGTTGAGCCGGTAGCACAGTCTCGTCTATCAATCAGGCCTACCTTGCTGAAACCAAAAAGCCCCGCTGAAGCGGGGCTTTCACAGTCGCCGAACCGTTACTTCTGGCCGAGCTTTTTCAGCTCTTCGTCGCGCAGCTCGCGGCGCAGGATCTTGCCGACGTTGGTGGTCGGCAGGCTGTCGCGGAACTCGACGGTCTTGGGCCGCTTGTAGCCCGTGACGTTGTCATGCATGTGCTGCATGACCTGTTCCTTGGTCAGACTCTCGCCCGGCTTGACTACCACGAACAGCTTGATCGTCTCACCCGACTTCTCGTCCGGCACCCCGATGGCCGCGCATTGCAACACGCCGGGCAGCGTGGCGAGCACGTCTTCGAGCTCGTTGGGATAGACGTTGAAGCCTGACACCAGAATCATGTCCTTCTTGCGGTCGACGATGCGCATATAGCCGTCGTCCTGGATAATTCCGATATCACCGGTCTTCAGCCAGCCCTGCTCATCGAGCACTTCGGCCGTGGCTTCCGGGCGCTGCCAGTAGCCCTTCATCACTTGCGGGCCTTTTACGCACAGTTCGCCGGTAGCGCCTATCGGCAGTACGTTGCCTTCATCATCGATGACCCTGCATTGCGTCGACGGCATCGGGATACCGATGGTACCGATCTGAATACCCCCGAACGGGTTGACCGAGACCACCGGGCTGGTTTCGGTCATGCCAAAGCCCTCGCAGATCGAGCAGCCGGTCACCTGCTGCCAGCGCTCGGCTGCCGCCAGCTGCAGCGCCATACCGCCTGAGAAGGTGGCCTTCAGCGCGGAGAAGTCCAGTTTGCGGAAGTCCTCGTTGTTGCACAGTGCAACGAACAACGTATTGAGCCCGACAAAGCCGGTGAACCGATGCTTGCTCAGATCCTTGACGAACGCCGGCAGATCGCGCGGGTTGGTGATCAGCACGTTGTGAGCACCGATCAGCATCATCGTCATGCAGTGAAAGGTGAACGCGTAGATGTGATAGAGCGGCAGCGGCGCAACCATGGTTTCGCAGCCATTGCCGAGTTCGGAGCCCATCAGCTCCCGGCATTGCAGCATGTTCGACACGAGGTTGCGATGGGTCAGCATCGCGCCCTTGGCGACGCCCGTGGTGCCGCCGGTGTACTGCAATACGGCGATATCATCACTCGCCGGGTTGGCCTCGCGAGCCGTCTTGCCGCGCCCGAGCGCCATGGCATCGTTGAGTCTGACGGCCTTGGGCAGGTTGTAGGCCGGCACCATTTTCTTTACATGCTTGATCACCGCGTTGACCAGCAGGCGCTTGACCGCCGGCAGCATGTCGCCAACTTCGGTAATGACCACATGGCGGATACCGGTTTTCGGCAGCACCTCTTCGGCCAGGTGGGCCATGTTGGCCAGGCAGATCAGCGCCTTGGCGCCGGAATCGTTGAATTGATGTTCCATTTCCCGCGCGGTGTACAGCGGGTTGGTGTTGACCACGATCAGACCGGCACGCATGGCGCCGAAAACGACGATGGGATACTGAATCAGATTCGGCAGCTGAACCGCGATGCGATCGCCTGGCTGCAGATTGGTGTGCTGCTGGAGGTAGGCAGCGAATTCGCCTGACAGTGTGTACAGCTCACCGTAGGTCAGGGTCTTGCCGAGGTTGCTGAAGGCCGGCTTGTCCGCGAATTGCTCACAAGACTGTTTGAGCACAGCCTGGATGTTCCGGTACTCGTCGGGATTGATCTCGCTTTCGACCCCGACAGGATATTTATCCTTCCAGAAGTTATCGGTCATGACGCCACTCCTAAGCGACAGCTTTACTGCATATGGCAGCTGTTTTGTTGTGTTTTGTTAACTTTTGTACAGTAGTTCTGGTCAAAAGGCGGGGCGAGGTTAGCAGTTTTGAAACAGCCCGAACAGTGGCCCGAGAAGGGATAAATAGACACAAAGTGACCGATACAGCCAAATCAGTCACCTGGTGTAGGTGCGAAAGGCACGACCTCCTGGGTCAGGCCTGATCACGCAGCTCCCTTCGCAGGATCTTTCCGACCGGCGTCATCGGCAAGGAATCGCGGAAGACCAGGTGCCGCGGCACCTTGTAACCGGTGAAATTCTCCCGGCAGTAAGCCTGCAATTCCTCGATGGTCAGGCTGGCGTCACTGCGCACCACGAAGAGCTTCACCGCCTCGCCTGATTTCTCGTCGGTCACACCGATTGCCGCACAGGCGGCCACCTTCGGATGGGCCATGACCACGTCTTCGATCTCGTTGGGATAGACGTTGAAACCCGAGACGATGATCATGTCCTTCTTGCGATCGACGATGCGCACGAAACCGTCCGCATCGATCACGGCGATGTCGCCGGTCTTCAGCCAGCCCTCGGCATCCAGCACTTCGGCAGTCGCGTCAGGGCGCTGCCAGTAGCCCTTCATGACCTGGGGTCCTTTGACACAGAGTTCACCGCGCTCCCCCAATGGCAGCTCGTTACCCTCATCGCCGATTACCTTCAATGCGGTGCCCGGTACCGGCAGGCCGACGGTGCCCAGGCGTGACCGGTCTCCGTGCGGGTTGGCGCAGACCACTGGCGAGGTCTCGGTCAGCCCGTAGCCCTCGGTCACAGTGACCCCGGTCAGGCCCTTCCAGCGCTCGGCTACGGAGGACACCAGCGCGGTGCCACCCGAGTTGGTGCCCTTGAGTGCCGAGAAATCGATCTTCTTGAAATCCGGATGCGACATAAGCGCGACGAACAGCGTGTTCAGCCCGAGAAAGCCCGTGAACCGCCACTTCTGCAGTTCCTTGACGAAGCCATCGATATCGCGGGGGTTGGTGATGAGCACGTTGTGATTGCCGGTCACCATCATGCACATGCAATTAACCGTGAAGGCGTAGATGTGATACAGCGGCAGCGGCGCGATCATGATCTCCTGGCCTTCCTTAATGAGGGTCTGCCCCTGCTCGTCCAACTGCTGCATGTTGGCGCGGGCCTGCTGCATGTTGGCAACCAGATTCCCGTGGCTGAGCATGGCGCCCTTGGCCACACCGGTAGTCCCGCCGGTGTATTTCAGCACCGCGATGTCGTCCAGCGTCAGCGAAACCGGCTTGAGGCCGTGGCGGCCGCCGTCGTGCAATAGGTGCTTGAACGAGACTGCCTGCGGCAGGCTGTAGGTTGGCACCATCTTTTTCAAATGCTTGACCGCGGCATTGACCAGCAGACCCTTGAACGCAGGCAGCATGTCCCCGATGCGCGCCTCGATCAGCACCTCGATGCTGGTGTCGGGCAACACCTCCTGCACCAGCCTGCCAAAGGTATTGAGATAGACCAATGCTCGCGCGCCGGAATCCTTGAATTGATGACGCATCTCGCGCGCGGTGTACAGCGGGTT
>DPSI01000270.1:4482-9097 GCA_003527165.1 Pseudomonas sp. | reverse complement strand
AGCGGTCGCCTTTACCTCACCTATCAGCGCCCCTGGGAAAGCGACGCGGAACCGGCCGGACTGTTCGACTGCCGCATCGACGTGCAGTGAATTGACGCCAGCGTTCGGCACCGATCATCCACTTGGCGACGGCTACCCGACCGGCTTTCCGGTACACTACGGCCCTGTTTTTCAGCCTGCCCAAACGCCGCCGTGATCCACGATCCAGACCGCCTGTTCGCCAACCCCCTCGCCCAGCCCCAGGATTTCGTTTTCAACGAAGACGTGGTGCGAGTGTTTCCCGACATGATCAAGCGCTCGGTGCCGGGCTACCCGACCATCGTCGAGAATATCGGTGTGCTGGCCGCGCAATTCGCCCAGCCGAATACGTGCCTCTACGATCTCGGCTGCTCATTGGGCGCGGTAACCCAAGCCCTGCGCCGGCATGTGACGACGGATAATTGCCGGGTCATCGCCGTGGATAACTCCACGGCAATGACCGAACGCTGCCGCGAATACCTGCACGCTCAGGACTCGATGTTCCAGGAGTTGCTGCCGGTCGAAGTGATCGAGGCCGATGTCCTCTCGCTGCATTACCAGCCGGCATCGCTGGTGGCGCTTAATTTCACCTTGCAGTTCATCCCCCGCGAGCAGCGCCCGGCTCTGCTGGGCAGGATTCGCCAGGCGCTGGTTCCGGGCGGTGCGTTGATTCTGTCAGAGAAGCTGTGCTTCGAAGACAGGCAAGAGCAGGCGCTACTGACCGACCTGCATATCGCCTTCAAGCGGGCCAACGGCTACAGCGAACTGGAAATCGCCCAGAAGCGCAGCGCCATCGAGAACGTGATGAAGCCCGACAGCCTCGAAACTCACCGTCAGCGTTTGCTGGATGCCGGTTTCTCCCGGGTCGTGCCCTGGTTTCAATGCCTGAATTTTGCCTCCCTGATCGCACTGCCATGAACCTTGACCTGACTCCCCTCGCCTGGCGCTTGGCCGGCACACCGCTGGCTGCCTGGGCCAATGGCCTGCAGAAGCAGCTCGACGCCAAACTAGCCATTGGTCATGGGGATCTGCCGCGCTGGCGCCGTGCAGTCGATGCGCTGCCGAACATCCAGCCAACAGCCTTCGAACTGCGCGATACCTTCCGGCTGGATGCCGATTGCGACGAGGCGACACGCGCGATCACCCACGACGCGCTGTTCGGCCTGTCGCCCTGGCGCAAGGGGCCCTTCGATGTGTTCGGTGTGCATGTGGATACCGAATGGCGTTCGGACTGGAAGTGGGACCGTGTCGCACCGCACCTCGACCTTGCCGGCAAGCGCATCCTTGACGTCGGCTGTGGCAATGGCTACTACATGTGGCGGATGCTCGGCGCCGGGGCCGATTCGGTCGTCGGCATCGACCCGAACTGGCTGTTTTTCTGCCAGTTCCATGCGATGAAGCGCTATCTTGCCGAGCACCCCGTCTGGCACCTGCCGATGGCCCTGGAAGAACTACCCGCCAAGCTCGAAGGCTTCGACACGGTGTTCTCCATGGGGGTGCTCTATCACCGGCGCTCCCCGATCGATCATCTGCTGGACCTCAAGGACTGCTTGCTCAAAGGCGGTGAACTGGTGCTGGAAACCCTGGTGGTCGAGGGCAACGAAAACACCGCGCTGGTCCCCGAAGATCGTTATGCACAAATGCGCAATGTCTGGTTCCTGCCGTCGGTGGCGGCACTGGAGTGCTGGCTGCGACGCGCCGGGTTCACCGAGGTGCGTTGCGCCGACGTCAGCGTCACCAGCGTTGAGGAGCAACGCAGTACCGACTGGATGCGCTACCAGTCGCTGCCAGATTTTCTCGATCCGCAGGACCACAGCAAGACCATCGAAGGGCTTCCAGCACCCATGCGAGCCGTACTGATCGCACGCAAACCCTAGGCGTCTCGCCCCGTCCACGCGCAGGACGAAACGGCACCGGCGCTAACGCTCCCGTGAGCAGCGCTGCTCCGCCACCAGCTGCCGCAGCGGCATTTGCACCTTCTGGATCAACTGGGGCCGACTCAGGTCGCGCATGCGCAGTTGTCGGTCACTGAGGTCGAGCAGGTGCCGGTAAAGCCGCCGCTTGCGCCAGGCAACGAACCAGTCGATCAGCGCCTGCTGGAGTTCGACCGGCCACATCGCCGGCATATAGAGGTCCGGCATCGCTGCCCGGTCCCGATCGTTGACCCTATCGTGTTGTTGCTGCCGTTCAGAATGACGCATTGCATCCTCCTGCCCTTTGAGAGGTGCACAGGCGCACCCGATGCCAGCCGACCACCCTTGCGATCGACGGGAATCAGATTGAGCGCTCTTGACGATTCAGACAAACGACTACAATAGAACTCTCGGTTCAGGAAAATTGAAGGCCAACCCATGCCCGGTATGCCCGAAGAGCTCCCCCAGTCCGCCATGCCTCTGCTTGAAATCGACGTGCTGCGGACCTTTGTCTCCATCGCCGAAAGCGGCAGCTTCACGCGCGCTGCCGGGCAGATCTTTCGCACCACCTCCGCCGTCAGCATGCAGATCAAACGGCTCGAGACCATGCTTGGCTGCACGCTGTTCGTCCGTGAGGCGCGGCGCATCGCACTTACCACCGAAGGCGAGCGGCTGCTGGGTTACGCACGCCGGCTGCTCAAGCTCAACGAGGAGACCGTCAACGCGTTCATCACGCCACGGCTGAACGGGCAGGTTCGCTTTGGTACCCCGGCGGACATCGGCACGCACATCCTGCCCGGGCTGCTGTCGCTGTTCGCCAGGACCCATCCGGGGATCGAGGTGAATGTCTCGGTGGGGCGCAGTATCGACATGATCCAGCGCATCGATGCCGGTGAGCTGGACGTTGCGCTCGTCAGCGTTGGCAATCTCGGCCAGGACGATTCGCGCGGCGAGGTCATCCACAGCGAACCCCTGGCCTGGGCCGGCCGAGCCGGTGGCGTCGCGGTCGAGCGCGACCCGTTGCCGCTGGCCCTGTCGAGCCCTGACTGCGCATGGCGACGCCAGGCGCTGGACGCATTGGACCGTGCGGGCCGCTCCTATCGCATCGCCTACTCCAGCGAACAGTGCGCAGGACAAGAAGCAGCAATGATCGCCGACCTTGCGGTGGCGCCCTATCCGCTGAGCCTGATCAGACCTCCGCTAAAGCGACTGGAAGAAGGCACCAGCCTGCCAGCGCTCGGTGAGTATCAAATCAAGTTGCTCTGCGCCGCGGGGCGCAGCGAGTCTGTGGAAGTGCTGTCCCGGCATGTCATCGCGGCGTTTGCCGCCTATCATAAATAATCAGAATGACCATCATCCGGCAGCAAATAAGGCGGGATACAGAATGGCAAAATGGCTGATCGCTGCGGGTTTGCTGCTGCTCCTGCTCGGTTTGATCCTTCACTACGTGCCAGGACTTCTGAGCTGGTTCGGCAAACTGCCTGGCGACATCCGCATCGAATCGGAACGCAG
Organism: Pseudomonas sp.; assembly: GCA_003527165.1. GTDB lineage: Bacteria > Pseudomonadota > Gammaproteobacteria > Pseudomonadales > Pseudomonadaceae > Stutzerimonas. The sequence continues at coordinate 5,654 of DPSI01000270.1, read as the reverse complement.
CCGGACGTTCATTCCCGTCACTTCGATGATCATCCTGAGCGTGTTGCTGACGATTCTATTGAACTTGTTCAGGCGTTAAGGCGATCCGTCGCAAAGCGGATCGCCCAGCGCTTCAACCGCGAGCCGCGGCGGTGAGGATAAGATGTTTCATTTCCTTGACGGCCTGCTTGAACCCGACGAATAGCGCATGGGCAACGATCGCATGACCAATATTCAGCTCATTGACGCCGGCGATCGCGGCGATCGCCTCGGCATTGTGATAATGCAGGCCATGGCCCGCGTTGACGATCAGCCCGTGGCTCAGCCCGAGCTCGACACCGTCACGGATTCTCGCCAACTCGCAGGCACGCTCGGCCACGCTGTGGGCATCGGCGTAGCGCCCGGTATGCAGCTCGATGGCCGGCGCGCCGATACGCGCGGCAGCTTCGATCTGCCGGGGATCGGCATCGATGAATAGCGATACTTCAGCGCCGCAGGCGGCCAAGCGATTGACCGCATCACGAATGCGAGACTCCTGACCGGCGACGTCGAGGCCGCCTTCAGTGGTGAGTTCCTGGCGAGTCTCCGGCACCAGACAAACATGCTCTGGACGCAGCTGCTCGGCGAAGGCCAGCATCGCATCGGTCACGCCCATTTCAAAGTTCATTCGCGTCTGTAGCGCGTCCTTCATCATCAACACATCACGCTCTTGAATGTGCCGCCGATCTTCGCGCAAGTGTACGGTGATGCCGTCGGCCCCCGCCTCCTCGGCATCCAGCGCGGCCTTGACCGGGTCCGGGTAGCGCGTTCCGCGCGCCTGGCGCAGGGTAGCGACATGATCGACATTGACGCCGAGCAGGATTCGATTGGCTTCAGTCACGCGGAACCTCCTTCAAGTTCATGAACAATTCACGGCTGACCAGGGGTCGCCCCCCCAGATGCGGCGCCAACGCCTGGCGCATCAACCGTTTCGCCGCCGCCAGCGCACCGGGGATTTCCCAATCGGCTTCCGCCATGGCCAGGAGTTCCGCGCCGTTGAACAGACCGGGTTGAAACTGGCCGACAGGCTCCAGGCCCGTATCCGGAAGCAATCGGTAAGCGCCTGCACTGGCGATGGGTTGCCCGGAGACATCCTCATCGAGCGAGAAACCATAGCCCAGTTCGCTCAGCAGACGCCATTCGAACGCGCGCAT
>DPSI01000270.1:3448-4383 GCA_003527165.1 Pseudomonas sp. | reverse complement strand
AAAAGCGCGGTACTGACCACCGGCTGCCCCGCAATGTCCTGGTCGAGGGCAAACCCATAACCCAGCTCGGTCAGTAGCCGCCATTCAAACGCACGCAGAATCGGCTCCAGCGGACGCTTGGCCGCCAGCGCAGGCAGGGTCGCGACATAGTGTTCGAACATGGCGGGATGAGCATCTTCGGCCGGGAGCAGCCGAATCAGTAGCTCGTTGAGGTACATGCCACTGAACAGCGCGTTGCCATCCAGCCAATACGCCAGGCCTGCACTTTCCAGACGCCCCACTGCCTTGAGGTCGCCACGGCCCCGAAATTCGACTTCAAGCGGCACGAACGGTCTGGCCAATGTGCCCGCCCGGCCCCGCGCGCCGCGAAGCACCGCGCGCAGCCTTCCTTCGGGCGTGAAGAAATCCACCAGTGCGCTGCTCTCGCGGTACGGACGACTATGCAGAACGAAGGCAGATTGAGCGGTCATGGATCCGAACTGAGCGGGTACCGCAAGGGCGATGGGTCAACGATGCCGATTGCAACTGCCCGCGGCAGATGCAAGCAACAAGTGGAAATCAGGTACGACTGCAACCGGAAGCGGCCAGGCCTCAGCTGTAGCCCAGCGAATGCAATGCACGTTCATCATCGGACCAGCCGCTCTTCACTTTGACCCACAGATTGAGCATGACCTTGGAGTCGAACAGCACCTCCATGTCCTTGCGCGCTTCCTGGCCGATGCGCTTGATGCGCTCGCCCTTGTCGCCGATGATGATCTTCTTCTGCCCGTCGCGCTCGACGAGAATCAGCGCATGGATATGCAGAACATGCCCTTGCTGCTTGAAGTCCTCGATCTCAACAGTGATCTGATATGGAACTTCCGCACCCAGCTGACGCATGATCTTTTCTCGAACCAATTCAGCGGCGAGGAAACGGCTGCTGCGATCGGTGATCT
>DPSI01000270.1:656-3334 GCA_003527165.1 Pseudomonas sp. | reverse complement strand
CGCTGCGATCGGTGATCTGGTCTTCCGGAAAGAATTGATCGCCTTCGGGCAGATGCGAGGCCACCAGCTTCTCGAATACATCCAGATTCTGTCCATGCTGGGCCGAAATCGGCACGATCTCGGCCTTCGGCAACTGCTGCGCCAGCCATTCGAAATGCGGCAGCAGCTCGCCCTTGTCTTCCACGCGATCGGTCTTGTTCACCGCGACGATCACTGGCCCTTCGACATATTGAACACGTTCCAGTACCAGTTGGTCCTCATCGGTCCAGCGCGTGCGGTCGACGACGAACACCACGACATCGACATCTTTCAGTGCCGAGGAAGCCGTGCGATTCATATAGCGATTGAGGGCGGTCTCGCCGTTCTTGTGCAAACCGGGCGTATCGACATAGACGGCCTGAACGGCCCCTTCGGTCTTGATTCCGAGCATGTTGTGGCGCGTGGTCTGTGGCTTGCGCGAGGTGATCGCGAGTTTCTGCCCGAGCACGTGATTGAGCAGCGTCGACTTGCCGACGTTGGGACGCCCGACGATTGCAACGTAACCACAGCGGCTCACTGCATCATCCTGCAGCTGTTCATCAGTCATGACCATTCTCCACGCCCAGGGCGATCAATGCCGAGGCAGCGGCAACCTGTTCGGCGATACGCCGGCTGGCACCTTGGCCTTGCGTCTTTTCGTTGAGCAGCGATACCTGGCACTCGACGAAGAACGTCCGGCAATGCGGTTCCCCCTGTATCGCCACCACCTCGTATTTTGGCAGCTCGCAGGCACGCGACTGCAGAAATTCCTGCAAGCGGGTTTTCGGGTCCTTGTTGGTGTCGACCAGCGTCAGCCCTTCCAGTTCGTTAGCGAGCCAGGCCAGTACGCGGTCGCGCGCGGCCTCCATGCCGGCATCCAGGTAGATGGCGCCGATCAGCGCTTCGAGGGTGTCGGCCAGGATGGATTCACGTCGGAAACCACCACTCTTCAGCTCACCCGAACCGAGGCGCAGATAGTCACCGAGTTCGAAGCCCCGCGCCAGCACTGCAAGGGTTTCGCCCTTGACTAGGCGCGCACGCAAACGTGACAGCTGCCCTTCCTTGGCCTGCGGAAAATGACTGAACAGCGCCTCGCCGGCAATGAAGTTGAGAATGGCATCGCCAAGAAACTCCAGACGCTCATTATTGCGTCCGGCATAGCTACGATGCGTAAGGGCCAGGACCATCAGCTCCTGATCCTTGAATTGATAACCGAGCCTGCGCTCGAGACGGGCTAACGAAGTGCTCACGGCATCCTTAGGCGATATTCTTTGTCGAAGTTCGCCACCAGATCGAGGTTACGGATCAGGGGCTCGCGTTTTTCATAATCCAAATGAACTTTGAATTCGTTGTTTTCGATGACAATCTTCAGCGAATCCTCAAGGTTGAGGTCCCGAATGCCGTTCACATCCATTCCTTTGCGGACGTGGCTGTAGAAATCCCGAACGGTGCGGATTTCCATGGTCTTGTCACTTTCCACTCCGCTGATGATCTTGTCCATGGACATATAGTCAAAATAGTGCGGCAGCATCTTGAATGCAGTGCTGGCAAAGAACGCCACCAACGCTAGTACCATGATCCAGCTCAGCATGGACAGTCCTGTTTGCGAACGAGCAAAACTCATGTCGACCTCTGTGTCGTACGTTACCCACCGATCGGGGCTGCTCAATATAGCGGGCCGGGCCAGGGGAACCGGGCCCTGATTCACAGACTCAGTGAATCAGCCCGACTCGGGAGAAGTGCGGCAGGTTGCTGAACTTGGGATCCGGCCAGCTCATCCATACGGCAAATGCCTTACCGACGATATTGCGATCCGGAACCATGCCGGCAAGATCGGCGGGAATCGCCGCGTCATGCCAGTAGCGGCTGTCGTTGGAGTTGTCGCGATTGTCTCCCATCATGAAATAGTGACCTGCCGGGACACGCCATTCGCGATCGGGCTCGACTCGATAGCGGCCCATCTCCTTGCGGATCATGTGTTCGACCTCGCCCAGCTTCTCCCGGTACAGCTTGGCGCTTCCCAAGCTTCCCGGCTCCTCACCGATCAGCACTTCGGCAACCGACTCGCCGTTGATGCTTAGCCGCTTGTCGCTGCTGTATCGAATCACATCTCCCGGTAGCCCGATGACGCGCTTGATGTAATTGATATTCGGGTCGCTCGGATAGCGAAACACCATGACGTCGCCGCGTTTCGGATCGCTGACTTCGATGATCTTGGTGTCAACGACGGGGAGACGAATCCCATAAGCAAACTTGTTGACAAGAATGAAATCACCCACTTCAAGCGTTGGGATCATCGAGCCGGATGGAATCTGAAACGGCTCGATCAGAAACGAGCGCAATACCAGAACGATCGCCAACACGGGGAAGAAGGATTTGCCGTATTCAATCAGGACCGGTTCCTTGTTCAAGGCGTCCAGCGTCGACTGATCAGGCTCGCCCCCGGTACGCCCCTCGTAATTCGCTACTGCTGCACGGCGACGTGGCGCAAAGAACACCAGATCGATAAGTGTCAGAAAACCGCATACCGCAACGGCAATGACCAGCAACAGCGGAAAATTGATCGACATCAGCTATCTACCTTCAGCACCGCGAGGAAAGCTTCTTGCGGGATTTCAACGTTGCCAACCTGCTTCATGCGCTTCTTGCCGGCCTTCTGC
>DPSI01000270.1:0-497 GCA_003527165.1 Pseudomonas sp. | reverse complement strand
CTTCTGCTTTTCCAGAAGCTTGCGCTTGCGGCTTACGTCACCACCGTAGCACTTGGCCAGGACATTCTTGCGCAACGCCTTGACGGTGCTTCGCGCAACGATCTGACCGCCAATGGCGGCCTGAATCGCCACATCGAACATCTGCCGAGGAATGAGATCCTTCATCTTCTCGACTAACATGCGGCCTTTGTAATGGGCATTGTCGCGATGCACGATGAGCGCCAACGCATCGACCTTATCGCCATTGATCAGGATATCCAGTCGGGTCAGGTTGGCCGACTGGAAGCATTCGAAGCTGTAGTCCAGCGAGGCATAGCCGCGGCTGACCGACTTCAGCCGATCGAAGAAATCCAGGACTACTTCGCTCATGGGCAAGTCATAACGCACCTGCACCTGTGAACCGAGGAACTGCAGATCCCGCTGTACGCCGCGCTTTTCGATACACAGGGTGATGACGCTACCCAGATGTTCTTGGGGCACTAGGATATTGGCCCTGA
>DPSI01000272.1:1151-12574 GCA_003527165.1 Pseudomonas sp. | reverse complement strand
AATTCGCCGCGCCGACCAGACCCAGCCCGGCCAGCGACTGAAGGCACGGCTGGCAGAAGGCGAATTGGATGTAAGGGTCGAAGACAATCACCTCGAACCGGTGACCCTGCCGCTGCTTTAAAGCTTCGCCCGGGTCGGGCGCCCTCCAAGAGTAGCGGGCGCACACCGAGCCTTGTGCGAGCAGGTCATTGGTGCGAACCGCAACATCTCGGCACCTCGGCCCCTTTCCCTCGCCAGACGTTTACGCGAGGATGGGTCCGGTCTTTCAAGCGGAACCGCTCATGCTACGCATCGTCACCCTGCTGTTGTCCTTCGCACTTGTCCTTCCCACTCATGCTGAAGGCTTCCTCACCCGTCTGCTGAACAAGCCCGTGCCCGGTGGCGTCGCGGTGATCGACCTTGGCAGCGATGCCAGTGCGCCGAAAGCGCTCTACAACGGCAAGCCCGTGCTGGTGGTGCGCGAGGATGGGCAGCGCTGGATCGCCATCGTCGGGATTCCGCTCACAGTGAAAGCCGGCCAGCAGTCGCTGGACGTCGATGGCCAGGCACGCAGCTTCCGCGTCGAGCCCCGCACTTACCGCGAGCAGCACATCACCCTGAAGAACCAACGACAGGTCAATCCGAATCCCGCCGACCTCAAGCGCATCGAGCGCGAACTGGACGAGCAGACCCGCGCCTACCGTCAGTTCAGCCCGCGCCAGCCCAGCAATCTATTATTCGACAAGCCGGTGAGCGGTCCGCTGTCCTCGCCGTTCGGGCTGCGGCGCTTCTTCAACGGCGAAGAGCGCAACCCACATTCGGGACTGGATTTCGCCGCCCCGGCCGGTACGCCGATCAAGACCCCGGCTGCCGGCAAGGTGATCCTCACCGGCAATTATTTCTTCAATGGCAACACGGTGTTCGTCGATCACGGCCAGGGGTTGATCAGCATGTTCTGCCACCTGTCGAAGATCGACGTGAAGGTCGGCGACGAGCTTTCCCGCGGCGCGGTGCTGGGCAAGGTCGGCTCGACCGGCCGAGCCACCGGCCCGCATCTGCACTGGAACGTCAGCCTCAACGATGCGCGCATCGACCCGTCCATCTTCATCGGTGCGTTCAAGCCCTGATCAGCCTTCAAGGAGCCGCTATGCTCATCAATGCGCAGCAATCCACGCTCGTTCTCATCGATATCCAGGAACGCCTGTTTCCGGCCATCGAAGGCCACGCGACGCTGGCTGAGCACTGCGCCTGGCTGACCCAGGTCGCCCAGCGCGTCGGTGTACCGGTGCTGCTCACCGAGCAGTACAGCAAAGGGCTGGGCCCAACGATCGCCGCGCTGCGCGACGGAATGACTGACCAGGCGATCATCGAGAAGCTGCATTTTTCCGCGGCGCGTGATGGCGAACTGTTCAAACGCCCCGGTGGCGAGCGCAAGCAGTTCGTGATCAGCGGCATCGAAACCCACATCTGCGTGCTACAGACCGTACTCGACCTGCTGGCTCGCGGTCATCAGGTGTTCGTGGTCGAGGAAGCCGTCGGCTCACGTCGCGCCAGTGACAAGGCCCTCGGCCTGGCACGCATGCAGCAGGCCGGTGCCAGCATCGTTTCGCGAGAGATGGTGGCGTTTGAATGGATGGAACAGGCCGGCACCGACCTCTTTCGTTCGATCAGCCGCGAGTTCATCCGCTGAGGTCGCACCACAGCCGCAACCCGCCAATTTAATGGAGCCTATTCATGCAGGACGAACTGAGCATCTGGCTGGACTGGCTCAGAGCCCACCCTGAATTGCAGACGCTGGTTGCCAGCGCTGCACTGATTTTCGCGGCCTGGCTGGCCAACTGGGTGGTCAAGCGAATCCTGGTGCGCGGCCTGTACAAGGTGCTGCGCAACTCGCGCGAAGCCCAGTTGCAGGACTTCGGCATCATTCGCCGGCTGTCCAACATCGTGCCGGCCCTGGTGCTATCGGTCGGGGTGAACGCCGTACCCGGTTTGCCGGAGGCCGCTGTCACGGTGGTGCGCAACGTCTGCGGCGGCTTCATCGTACTGACCATCGCCCTCGCCCTGGGCGCCCTGCTGGACATCATCAACCTGATGTATCAGCGCCGAGCCGATGCCCATGTGCACCCCATCAAGGGCTATCTGCAAGTCATCAAGATCGTGCTCTACGCGGTCGCCACCATTCTCATCATCGCCACGCTGATCGACCGCTCGCCGCTGATCCTGCTCTCCGGTCTGGGTGCCATGGCCGCGGTGCTGATGCTGATCTTCCAGGACACCATCCTTTCGCTGGTCGCCAGCGTGCAGATTTCCTCGAACGACATCATCCGCGTCGGCGACTGGATCGAGATGCCGCAGCTCAACGCCGACGGCGACGTTATCGACATTGCCCTGCATACGGTGAAGGTGCAGAACTGGGACAAGACCATCACCAACATCCCGACCAAGCGCTTCATCAGCGATTCCTTCAAGAACTGGCGGGGCATGCAGGAAAGCGGCGGGCGGCGGATCAAGCGCAGCCTGTATCTGGACCAGCAGAGCGTTCATTTTCTCAGCCAGGATGAGTGCGAACGTCTGCACCGCTTCAATCTGCTGGATGACTACCTCACCGACAAGCGCCGCGAGATCGACGCGTGGAACGCCAAGCTCGAGAAGCGCGGCAAGGAGCCAGTGAACACCCGGCGCATCACCAACATCGGTAGTTTTCGGGCCTACGTGGAACGCTACCTGCGCAGCCATGGCGGCATCCACCAGTCGATGACCCTGATGGTGCGCCAGCTCAGCCCCACGGCATACGGTTTGCCGCTGGAAATCTACTGCTTCACCAATACCGTGGCCTGGACCCAGTACGAGGCGATCCAGTCGGACATCTTCGACCACTTGTTGGCGATCCTTCCCGAGTTTGGTCTGCGCGTGTTCCAGCACCCGAGCGGCGCCGACATGCGCGACGGCTATGGCTCGGTCAGCCGGTTGCTCAGCCGACCGATGCCTGAGCAGCCCCCACCCGGTAGACACGGCGAAAGCCAGGAACTGGAAAGCTGATCAATGTCGGAAGAGCAGCGTCCCCGCTTGCCCTCCCGGATGGCCTGATGCGTCAGAAGCTCATGTCCACTCGCGCCCAGTAAGTCCGGCCGGGCTCGTTGATGCGCATGTCGGCGGCATAGCCGAAGCCGGCGCTCCCGGCCTGGTTCAGGTGTTCGCTGTAGGCCTTATCGAGCAGATTGTCGATGCCGGCGCTGACCTTGTAATGGCTGCTCATGCGATAAGCGGTGTTGAACGAAAGCACGCCGAATCCGGCGCTGTCGCCAAAGTCCTTGCTGGCGACGTTACCCTGCCCGTCAGCCACCCGGTTCTGCTTTGCGACCAGACGCCAGAGACCGGCAGCGCTCCAGTCGCCCTGCTCGTAGGTCAGCCCCAGCCGACCTTCAAGGGGCGGAATTTGTGGCATGGGCCGATCATCCGAACGATTCTTGCCCCAGGCATAGGCCAGGCTGGCGTCGGCTTTCCAATGCGACGACAGCTGATAACTAGCCCCGAGTTCGCCACCCATGATCCGCGCATCGATGTTGTCGACGGCGGTGCGGGTCATCATGCCCATGGGGACATAGTTGAACAGAATGTAGTCGCGAACCTGCCCGACATACCCGGACGCCCATGCCGCCAGCGGCCCCTGCGCGTACTGGATGCCGACATCCAGCTGGGTGGTCTTCTCAGGCTTGACCGTTTCGAATGCCTGTACCGTGCCCACCGCTCCGTCACTGGCCGAGAACAACTCCCAGTAGTCAGGGAAACGCTGCGCATGGCCGAGCCCGACATAAGCCGTGGCAGGCATCGAACTCAAGTCGCGTTCATAGCGCAAAAATGCGCTGGGCAAGGTGACACTGCGCTCGTGATCGGCATTTGGGTTCGCCCAACTGCCTCCCATGGAATCGGTCAGTCGCTGCCGGTAATCCTTGGCGTAGGCACGGTCGAGCCGTGCACCGCCGATCAGCCGGTCGCCTCCGGCTGCGCTCCAGGTGAGCTCGGCAAAGGTGCCGTAGTTATGGAAATCCGCGTCCTTGCTCCAGTTCGCCCGCTCATGGCTGGTGTAGCCCGTCATCATGCTGAATGTGGAGGCACGCTTGCGGTGCTCATTGGCCTGGGCATCGAGGCCCGCGACCAACTCGTAGAACGCCCAGGCCCAGGTACCGGCAACCCGGCCGCCCAGCGTCCGGCGGTCGACATTGCTCGTCATGGGGTTAGCCATCATGCCGCTGCCTGAGGGCACGCGCAGGCTGAAATTGTCCATCAGGTGATCGGCATAGTTGTAATAGATGCGCGCTTCGAGTTTCTGCAGCACCTCACTGAGGTTGTCGCGTTCGAACCGAAGCCCCAGGCTTTCGCGCTTGAACTGGCTGCCGTCCATTCCGCGCCCTGCATAGGCCGCTTCGCCATCTCCGGCGCCGGCGGTCAGCTCCAGCAAGGTGTCGGCGTCGGGCAACCAGCCGATCACCAGATCGCTGCTCCACTTGTCCCATCGCGAGTGCACGCGATCGCCCTGACCGTCGCTGTAGTCATCGGAATCCGAGCGGTTCGCCAACAGACGGACATAGCCTTCGTCGTTACCCGTTGCCACATCGAGGCTGCGATCGAAGCGACCATCGGAGCCGACCAGCAGGCTGACATCGAGGCGACCGCCAAACCCGCTGAAACGCTCCGGCTCCCGTTCGAAGAGAATGGTTGCAGCCGAACCACCTGGCCCCCACAGCACGGTCTGTGGCCCCTTGATCACGGTGAGGCGATCGAAGCTCTGCGGCGTAATGTAGGAACTGGGCGAATCCATCCGGCTGGGGCAGGCACCCAGCATCACGCCGCCGTTGGTGAGCATATTCAGCCGCGAGCCGAACATGCCGCGAAACACCGGGTCGCTGTTGGAGCCACCGCCGCGCACCGCGGAGAAGCCAGGAATCGTCTGCAGGTAATCACTCGCATCGCTCGCTGGTACCGGCTGGCGAGGGATCTTGGGGTCCGTGACCACGGTCACCGGCGATTGCTGCGCCACGCCAGTGATGATCATGGGCGTGAGTTCAAGCGTGTGTTGATGTTGCTCGGCCGCCACGGAGAGATTGGCAAGGCTGCCTAGCAGCGCGAGGTGGGCCAGTCGCCAATCAAGGCGCGAAGGCCGCAGGGCAAAGGTGGCGGACAGGCGCGGGCGCGCCAAGCTGACAAGCAATGTCTTGGACATAGAGAGACTTCCACATGGATATTCGAAAGGCCGCGAACTGGCGGCTCGGAGATCAGCGGTGGAAACTAGGGGGTGCGCGTGGATAGCCGGCAGCACGACGCGGCGCCGACCGCAATGAGTGTTGTGGTCGCAGCCGGGCGTAGGACGGCGCGTAGTAAGGCATCGCCAAAAGGACGGCAAGCACCAGCGGCGGACTTAGCGTCAGCAGCTCGCAGTAGCCACACAGATCCAGTGCCGTCAGCCAGGCCGGCTCGGCACCTCTCGCCTGCTGGCCGTGATGTCCGGGTTGCACGTGGGCAGCATGGGAATGTTCGGCTGTGGATATAGAGACCGACGGCGCCAGCTGCAAGGCCGAGTAAAGCGGACCGACATGAATCATCAGCATGGCGAAAAGGCCAAGGCAGAGACCCGATGTGAAGTGCACTTTGCGAATCACCTAGACATTCCTGCTTGCGGGTTTATTGCCCGGCCCGCTTGTTCGGTGCCGGATAATGGCACGCGCGCAGACGCTGTCGAGTGCGACATGGGGCCGCAACAGACGCCGCAATCAATCCCATGCCATGACGCTATAACCGAAACAATATTTACCTCATTGATCGATTTTTAGTAGAAAACACCAATCTTTCAACAGCTGTTGCAATGCGTTGTCGCCAGCCACTACATTCGAACCATCAACCCGTATCGATCTGCTCCGTCCTCCCGATTCGCGACGCGCTTGCGGGAGCTGCTCAAGGAAAAACGCCATGACCATGCTCAAAGATCCTTCGAAAAAATATCGCCCGTTTCCGGTGATCAATCTGCCTGACCGCACCTGGCCATCGCAGACCATCACCCAGGCTCCGGTCTGGCTGAGCTCCGACTTGCGCGACGGCAACCAGTCGCTGATCGAGCCGATGGACGCCGGCAAGAAGATGCGCTTCTTCAAGACGCTGGTGCAGGTTGGCGTGAAGGAAATCGAGGTGGGCTTCCCCTCCGCTTCACAAACCGATTTCGACTTCGTTCGCGAGCTGATCGAAGGCGGCCACATACCGGATGACGTCACCATCCAGGTGCTGACCCAGGCCCGCGAAGATCTGATCACCCGCACCTTCGAATCGCTCAAAGGCGCCAAGCGGGCCATAGTCCACTACTACAACGCCACCGCACCGAGCTTTCGCCGCATCGTCTTCAACCAGGACAAGGCCGGCGTGGTAAGCATCGCAGTCAATGCCGCGCAAGTCGTCAAGCGTCTGGCCAACGCCGCACCGGAAACGGACTGGCGCTTCGAATACTCGCCGGAGGTTTTCAGTTCCACCGAGACCGACTTCGCCGTCGAAGTGTGCAACGCGGTCATCGAGGTGTTCCAACCGACGCCCGCGAAGAAGCTGATCCTCAACCTGCCGGCAACCATCGAGGCGGCGACTCCGAACATCTACGCCGACCAGATCGAATACTTCGGTCGCCACATCGACAAGCGCGACAGCGTGCTGATCAGCCTGCATACACACAACGACCGCGGCACAGGCGTGGCTGCCACCGAGCTGGGGCTGATGGCTGGCGCTGATCGCGTCGAAGGCTGTCTGTTCGGCAACGGCGAGCGTACCGGCAATGTCGATCTGGTGACCGTAGCGCTGAACATGTACAGCCAGGGCGTCGATCCGCAACTGGATTTCTCCGACATCGACGCCGTGCGCAAGGTGGTCGAGGAATGCAACCAGCTGCCGGTGCACCCTCGCCATCCCTACGTCGGCGATCTGGTCCACACCGCGTTCTCCGGATCGCACCAGGATGCGATCCGCAAGGGCTTCAGCCAGCAAGATCCGAATGGCGTCTGGGAAGTGCCCTACCTGCCAATCGACCCGGCCGACATCGGTCGCAGCTACGAGGCGGTCATTCGCGTCAACAGCCAGTCCGGCAAGGGCGGCATTACCTATCTGCTCGAACAGGAGTACGGCATCAGCCTGCCACGGCGCATGCAGATCGAATTCAGCCAAGTGGTGCAGAAGGAGACCGATCGCCTGGGCCTGGAGATGAGCGCCAAGCAGATCTACGCACTGCTCGAAGCCGAATACCTGCAAGCCAGCACGCCCTACACCCTGAAGAGCCATCGCCTGCAAGAAGAGAACGGCACCAGTGCCGTAGACGTAGAAGTCACCAGCGAAGGTGAAATCATGCACTGGCGCGGCATCGGCAAGGGCCCGCTGGAAGCCTTGGTCGCCGGCCTGCCGGTCAAGCTGGAAATCATGGATTACCACGAGCATTCGATCGGCGCCGGCAGCAACGCCAAGGCCGCGGCCTATATCGAGGTGCGTCTGGACGGCGAGCGCTCGCTGCACGGCATTGGCATCGACGAAAATATCACCACCGCCAGCATCCGCGCGCTGTTCAGTGCCCTCAACCGCGCTCTGCGCGAAGCTGAGGCGAAGGCAGCCTGACTGAGCCTGACCGGCGAGCTCCGCCCTGGGGCTCGCCGGGATCGAGGCACACATCCAGCCGGCCCTTCCGGCCGCCGAGCCCTGAACGCACATCAGTGCCTTCGCATCAGGCGGCAACACTCCTCGTGGGGCGCTCGAACGTTTCACTCTACTGCCTACCCGTGTGTCGATGAGGTCTCGGGCTCGCTGGCGACAGCCATTCGGTCTCTTCGAGCCTATCAGCCGCGTTACCTCGCAGCGGCAATTTGGTGCGCTATCGCCGCCGCATGTCTGTCTGAACCGTTCCAGCAGGAACGCGTCAATCATCGACAGGATCGTGCAATCGGTCCTGTGGATATCGGTACTAGGCTTGATCACCTCAATCCAGACGCCAACCCCAAGGAGCCATCATGAGCAAAGCCATTGGTTATGCCGCCTTCGACCCGAGCACGCCGCTCGCACCCTATTCATTCTCGCGCCGCGACGTCGGGCCGAACGACGTGCAGATTGACATACTCTATTGCGGCGTCTGCCATTCGGACCTGCACACCGCTCGCAACGAATGGAACAACACACTCTATCCCGCCGTTCCGGGCCATGAGATCGTCGGACGGGTAACGGCTGTGGGCGAGTCGGTCAAAGACTTCAAGGTAGGCGACATCGCCGGCGTCGGCTGCCTGGTGGACAGTTGCCGGAGCTGTTCCTCCTGCGGCGAAGGTCTCGAACAATACTGCGAGAACGGTTTTGTCGGCACCTATAACGGTCCCGCTTTCGGCGGTGGAGAGAACACTTACGGCGGCTACTCGGACAACATCGTGGTGGACGAGCAATTCGTCCTGCGCATTTCCCACACTGAAGACAACCTCGCCGCCGTCGCACCGCTGCTGTGCGCCGGCATCACCACTTACTCGCCGCTGCGCCAGTGGAAGGTCGGTCCCGGCCAGAAAGTCGGCGTGGTCGGCCTCGGTGGGCTCGGCCACATGGCAGTGAAAATCGCCAACGCCATGGGCGCGCATGTGGTGCTCTTCACCACCTCGCCGGACAAGAAGGAAGATGCCCTGCGCCTCGGCGCCAGCGAAGTGGTGGTATCGAAGAACCAAGACGAGATGGCTGCGCACCTGAACAGCTTCGACATCATCCTCAACACCGTCGCGGCCCCGCACGATCTCGACGCCTTCCTGTCGCTGCTCAAGCGCGACGCAACCATGACACTGGTAGGCGCGCCAGCCTCACCCCACCCGTCACCCAACGTCTTCGGGCTGATCTTCAAGCGTCGCCGTCTGGCCGGCTCGTTGATCGGCGGCATTGCCGAGACCCAGGAAATGCTCGATTTCTGCGCCGAGCACAGCATCGTTTCGGACATCGAGATGATCGATATCCAGAACATCAACGAAGCCTACGAGCGCATGCTCAGGAGCGATGTGAAATACCGTTTCGTCATCGACCTGGCCTCGCTCAAGTCCGCCTGAACCGTGACTACCGGGCGCGCCAGGCCGGGGCGCGCCAGGCGCTGCGACACCCGTTGCAGGCCGGGTCTTCCCTCTTTGCAGCGCAGCCGCTAAGGTCGCCGGCCTTCTGCTGAGGACCTGGCATGCGCTACCTGATTTTCGTCACCCTGCTCTGGGCTTTTTCCTTCAACCTGATCGGCGCCTACCTGGCCGGCCAGGTGGACAGCTATTTCGCGGTACTGACTCGGGTGATCCTCGCCGGCCTGGTGTTTCTCCCGCTTACCCGCTGGCGCGGCGTTGCGCCGGGCTTCATCGCTGGCGTGACATTGGTCGGCGCACTGCAGTTCGGGGTGACCTACCTGTGTCTGTACCTCAGCTTCAACGTGCTGACCGTGGCCGAAGTACTGCTGTTTACGGTGCTCACACCGCTGCATGTGACGCTGATCGACGACGCGCTCAACCGCCGCTTCAATCCCTGGGCGCTGGTGGCTGCGGCAGTCGCCGTGTTCGGCGCAGGTTTGATCCGCTATGACGGCGTCTCCAGTGATTTTCTTGGCGGTTTCCTGCTGATGCAGCTGGCCAATTTCACCTTCGCCGCCGGCCAGGTCGGCTACAAGCATCTGGCGCAGCGTTACCCATCCGATATCCCGCAGTATCGGCGCTTTGGCTATTTCTTCTTCGGCGCATTGATAATCGTCCTGCCAGCCTGGTTGCTGTTCGGCAATCCAGACAAGCTGCCGACCACGGCCAGCCAATGGGGCGTGCTGGTGTGGATGGGCGTATTGGCTACCGCGTTGGGGCAATTCTGCTGGAACAAGGGCGCCACCTTGGTGGATGCCGGCACCCTGGCGGTCATGAACAACATGGCAGTGCCGGTCGGGCTGGTACTCAATCTGCTGTTCTGGGGGACGAAGACCAACCTGGTGCTGCTCGCCATCGGCGGGCTGATCATCCTCGCCTCGCTGTGGATCAATCAAGCAGGCCGACGAACGGCTTGACAAAACGCACTCAACTCTTTGTTTTAAAATGATTTTTATATGATATCTCGGTAAAATGCGGCGCCCCGCATGGATGCATTTCTCAGTCTGTCGTCGAGAAACCCATGCGCCGTATCAGCTTGTTTCTGCTCGTCCTGTTTTTGTCCCTTTGCGCCCAGGCCGATGCGCCGCGCACCTTTCGCGAAGCAAAGAAAATTGCCGGACAGATATACGCCGAGCGTCCGGTGGATTTCTACTGCCGCTGCGCTTTCAAGAGCAAGCAGATCGATCTGGCCAGCTGTGGCTATATTCCGCGCAAACAACCCAAGCGTGCCGCACGCGTGGAATGGGAGCATATCGTTCCCGCCTGGGTGATCGGCCATCAGCGCCAATGCTGGCAACAGGGCGGGCGCAAGCACTGCACCGCGAGCGATCCGGTATTCAGCAAGGCCGAAGCCGATCTGCACAACCTTGTCCCGGTCGTCGGCGAGGTCAATGGCGACCGCAGCAACTATGGTTTCGGCATGCTCAGCGAGAAACCGACCCAGTACGGCGCCTGTCCTTTCGTGGTGAACTTCAAACAACGCACCGCCATGCCACCGGAGTACAGCCGGGGAGCCATCGCACGCACCTACCTGTACATGAGCGAACGCTATGGGCTACGCCTGTCGAAGCAGGACCGCCGCCTTTACGACGTCTGGAATCGCCAGCATCCGGCCAACGAATGGGAACAGTGGCGCAATCGCAGGGTCGCCTGCGTGCAGGGAAATGCCAACCGCTACGTGGGCGTGGTGGATCTGAGCCGCTGCGCCAAATCACTTTCTCGTTCGTCAGCGACTCGCGCCAGGCGAGGCTGAGCGAGCCGCTCGGCAACACGCCCTCGCCGGGGCGCAACGATCGAGCAGGCAGCGCCCTCGCTCGGAGATTGCGTGTCGCTACGTGAGCGCTGCATGCTGACGCCTTACCTGACGACGATGGGCGACGACTCCCATGCAGCACAATAAGCTCTACGCAACTCTGGGCCTGGCGGTCCTGCTGGCGCTGATCGTCTCTGGTATTGCCCCATACGATCGCGCGACCTGGCTGCTGGAAGTCGCGCCGGTCTTGTTCGCAGCGCCTGTTCTGCTGTTGAGCTACCGGCGTTTCCCCCTTACACGGCTGCTTTATGTACTGATCGCCGCCCATGCGCTGGTGCTCATTCTGGGCGGCGCCTACAGCTACGAGCGCGTGCCGCTGGGCTTCTGGTTGCAGGACTGGTTCGAACTCAGCCGCAACCCATACGACAAGCTCGGCCACTTCATGCAGGGGCTGGTACCGGCGCTGCTGGCACGCGAGATTCTGCTGCGTCTTGGCTTTCTCGATACCGGCAAAATGCTCGGCTTCCTCTCGCTCTGCGTCGCGCTGG
>DPSI01000272.1:365-957 GCA_003527165.1 Pseudomonas sp. | reverse complement strand
CGTCGCGCTGGCCTTCAGCGCCTTCTACGAACTGATCGAATGGTGGGTAGCGCTGATCGCCGGTCAGGGCGCGGAGGATTTCCTCGGTACCCAGGGCGATCCCTGGGATACTCAGTCGGATATATTCATGGCGCTGCTCGGCGCCTTACTATCAGTCACCTGGCTCGCACGTATTCAGGACCGGCAGATCGCCCGACAAACGAAACCCGGCCCGGCAGGATAGCCGTCATGCTTTATCGCCTCGCAGCCGATGCGGTGCTGATCGTGCACCTCGGCTTTATCGTCTTCGTCCTGCTGGGCGGTCTGCTGGTGGCCTGCAAGCGAGGCCTGCTGTTGCTGCACTTGCCGGCAGTGGCCTGGGGTATTTTCGTCGAACTGACCGGGCGCTTGTGTCCACTCACCCACTGGGAGAATCAACTGCGGTATATGGCGGGTGACGCCGGTTACGAAACCAGCTTCGTCGAGCAGTATCTGCTGCCCCTGATCTATCCGACTTGGCTGAGCGTGCCGGTGCAATACCTGTTGGCGGCCGTGGTGGTGCTCGCCAATCTGTTGGTCTATGGCTGGCTGGTATCGCGTTGGCGGCGCAAGG
>DPSI01000272.1:0-328 GCA_003527165.1 Pseudomonas sp. | reverse complement strand
GCCTGCCGCTTCTGCTGGTGCGCAGCCCGGCTGCAGTGAGCGCAACCTCGGGCGTCGAGCCCTAGAGCTTCAGCTCGAACTCGTCGCCGTCGTGGTACGCCGGAAATTTGCTGCGAAACGCGGCCAGGTCTCGGGCGCGCAGGGTGGTGCGGAACACGCCGTCGGCGCCGCCCGCCTCGAGCAACGGATCACCCAGATAATCCAGTACCTGGCTGTCGCCGCTGTAGGGGTAACCTTTGCCGTCTTCGCCGACTCGATTCACCGCCGCGACATAGCAGAGGTTCTCGATGGCACGTGCCGGCAGCAGGCGGTTCCAGGCATCGCGGCG
>DPSI01000548.1 GCA_003527165.1 Pseudomonas sp. | reverse complement strand
CCTGACTGATGCGGTCGTTGACCGACCCGGGGCCGTCGCCGCTGATGAGGTTGATTTCATCAAGCAGGTGCTCGGCAAGCTCCGTTTCGCTGATCTGGCCGGCGATAATCTGAAGAATCAGCTCCGGGTCGTTACTCGTTGTGGCCGTCCGGTAAAAGAACGCGCTCACTCCGTAGGCATTCACCGAGCGCACGTAGTAGTGGTAGGTGGTGTTGTACGCGAGGGCGTTATGTGTGAACGATGCGCCGCGACCTAGAAACGTTGCGGCTTCTGGGTTATCGGTCGGCGCAAGGGCATACCAATACTCGTAGGTTCCGCCATTGAGGCCGGTCAAGTTGAAAGGGATCAGAGTGATTGAATCAAAACCCTCCTGAACGCTTACCGATTGGGGTTGTGGCGGCCCCATGATCGCAACGCTGATTGTCGCCTCGGCAGATCGGCCGTTTGCTGAGCTCGCATATACTGACATTGCGTAATTGCCAGCAGGCAAGCCTTGCACTTGGCAGTTAGAGGTTGCACCCGGCACTTGGTAGGTCTGGATTGCCTTGTTTTCCGCGTTTCTGATCACCACCCCGTAGTAGCTGATCTCCCCGTATGGAGGCGTCCAACTCAGTACGCCCTGGCGCACCTCCGGTTCGCGGTCAGCGCTCCACGCCAGACCAGTAGGAGGCGCAACACCGCCGACCGGAATATCGATAAACCCAATCGGCGTGTACTCGCGCCCGGCTTGGTCATCGTAGATTTCTGGACCGTATGGCTCGATGGTGACCGAGCATGCGCTGTCCGCCACCATCGACCAGTCTGTGACGATGAATTCCCCCGCCATATTCAGCGATGGCAGCGCCACCATTACAGGGCGACCAGGGCGGCAGTTGTAGCCGGAGAAGTTCAACGGTAGTTTGAGGCCGCCGCCGTTGCGCCGCATGCGAAGCACGATGTCAGCGAGACGCTGGGCCTGATATGGGTTTGTAACGTACTTGAGGTCCAGCGTTTCCGACAGCTCTTCGCCGTCTTCGGCGAGCCATGTTGCACTCTGTACGGGCGGGTAGTCAGTCTCAGCCCAAGATTCGGGGTCAACGAACAGACCGGTGATGGTGTTGATTGCGCTGTCATTGTCGACTTCCACCGAGCCCTGAACCGCGCCAATGACCATGTCTTCGTTGATGGTGAAGTCTGCGGGCCCGTAGTAGGCGCCTACGCGCATCATCCAGCGGCCGCCGACGCGAGAGATCTTCCCGCCGCATGCGGCTTCGATCTTCTTCAGCACATCGCCACGGCGCTCGTCGTCTCCGATCACGGCGCCCATGGCGTACCGAGCACTGCTAGAGCCGTCAGGATTGCTGACGCTTTCGATGCAGATATTGGCAGAGTCGATGAACGATTCCATCACGAGCTCGTCGTCCGGAACACCGAGCACGGTGCGCAGATACCACAGGGCAATCAGGGCGCAGTTGTCGCTGTAGCCGGTTTTACCTGTGCGGGGGTCGTATATATCGGTGCGCCCGCGAACAATGAATTTGGCATCAGGAATTCCGCTCGGAAACTTCTCGTTGCTGTACTTCAGCGATACGCGAACGAATGACAGGCCTTCGCCGATCATCGACTCGCGCCAGTCCGGGCAGTTAGCAAGCAGGAAAGCGTTTGGTGTCTTTGGGTTAATTATCACCTGGTACGATGCGTTGCTTCCGTAGCTGGAGATCGGCTGATCATTCAGTAATATCTCGTCAACGCCTGCAATGGCGCCCTCGCTCAGCGTGTAGACGAGATGCAGCCATTCGTTGTCAGCCTGATCGCCACCCTGCTCCTGTGCCCATTGCAGAACACCTCCAGTGCTGATCCGGCCCACGATGTACCGTGCCGCGGCCTTCGATGAGCGCAAGGTCTGGCCGGACGGCTCAGCGGTGTATCCGTCTTGGGAGACCTGCGACTGCTTCATCATCGAGAAGATCGCACCGGCCGCCAAAGCAACCCCGGCAATCGCGAGCGCACTGGCGCCGGCGACTGCGGCGGCACCTGCTGCGATGGCTACTACGGCTATTGCTGGTGGCATTATTCAACTCTCCAAACAATCAAGGGCTCGGCCTGAATCCGGGTCGCGCCTTGTACGGTCAATCCCCACCATGCACCCGCCCAACGGACAGCAATGGCCCGCCCCTCTGGCGCCTCGTGCACGCACACGTCGCCGCGCTGCGCCATGGCCGGCTCTACGCGCTGGAAACACGCATCCCATGCGGCCTCTAGCGAGCCGTGCCGCTTGGCCAAGGCACGCTTGGCGCCTGTCTCGGTGCTGTAGCGCCCTCGATAGTCGGCGGCTGGATCAATCCCACAAACCGCCGCGCAGCAGTCGGCAGCAAACAGGCAGCAGTCGTTTTCGCCCCACAAAAAAGGCCGCTCAATGGCGGCCTGTATGGTTTCGTGTAGGCGTTTAGCCCAATCGGGGTTCCTCATTCGATCCTGTTCCCCTTGCTGCGATTATCGCTCGCGCTGATTATTTGCAAATTCCAAGGAACATGGAGTCCACTGACCTCCCTGCCCTGCAGCGGTATGATGTGGTCAACATGCATGATTATTTGCTCCGGATCGTCCGTATCGACGCACGCAGCTAGCTTTTCTGTAAGCTTCCTTGCCTGAACATATATCTCCTTTATCTCTTCATCGTAACCGCAAAGTGACCTGTTAATCTTAGCGGCCTGCCTTTTGCGAACATACGACACATAAAGACCTTTGTTGTTGTGATAATGCTGCCTGATCTTGTCCCGGTTCTTTTCCCTATATTCAGCTCTTTGAACAAGAGAATCATCCCTGCCATCTAGCCGCTTCTGAATAATCAAACTCTTATTATCCGTGCGCCACTTCTTATGGTAGGTCTTGGCAAACTCTCTATGCGCCGATCGATAATCGATAAAATATCCAGATTCTTTTAGCCTATCTGCGTCTGCCCTCTTGCAGGCTATGCACTGCCTGGTGCTTACGAGCCTCTCCGAAAGGTGCCCATGAATGCAGGGCTCTCCTGTGAAGTAACGCTTCAAGCCTGCGGACTTAGCATCTGATCGTGCTAATACTTTCAACTCTTCATTCATATCTAAAGGTCGGCGCATCTTTGCGACTCCCCCAGAACAAGGGCGACTCGCTCAGCTGGGCGATGGCGAAGAAGATCCGATCACCCGGGTGGCGTAGCTGGTGGTTTTCATCAGTCCAGCGCTTCGAGCCGGGACGGCTCCACTCAGCCATGCGGTCAATGATCGTCACGCTGATCGAATTCTTCCCGTCGTTGCCGCCGTAATTGAACTTCGCTGCATCCATGCGGCCGCTGAAAAGGACGTCAGCGGCCATGGCTCCGTTCAGGCCGATCACAACGAACATCACCCGACCGGGCCGCCCACGGCACCGCTCGACCAGCGTCTGCCGCAGAATTGTGCTATCTAGGCCGCTGAGGGTGAGGTCAACGGTCATGGGCCCGGATGGGCTGTCCGTCTCGGTCGCGGCGCCGATCTCACCGAGACGGCCAACCCCTGTATAGACCTGCCCGCCAATAATGACGTCGCCGGTTCCGGTGTGCGCCCGAACGGTCTCGCTCGCAAACTGAAGCTCGACCGCATAGAACGCGGTGAAGTTGCCTTGCCCGATGATGTCTACAACGGCCTGACTGATAGGGAATCCATCCATCAGAACGCCTCTCTTAGATCAATCGAGCTGTGCCCAACAACCGGCTGCAGGTCCACTGAAAACGCATCGGACGACAGGCGCATTTCGCAATATGGGTTTCGGTATTCG
>DPSI01000199.1 GCA_003527165.1 Pseudomonas sp. | reverse complement strand
CGGCTTTCTAGTAGGCACCTGGCTCGCACCTTCGCTGATCAGGCGGATCGGTCACATCCGCACGTTTGCCTTCTACGCAGCTCTGGCCGCCGTCGCCGCGCTGCTGCATGTGATCATCGTCAATCCGTGGGTCTGGTTAGTCCTGCGGGTGATGTATGGCGTTGCCCTGGTAACGCTTTACATGGTCATCGAGAGCTGGCTCAACGCTCAGGTCAGCGGCGAGAAACGCGGCCAGGTGTTTGCCCTGTACATGGCGGTCAACCTCGGCGCGCTGGCCGCAGCGCAGCAACTGCTGAGCCTGGACAGCCCGATGAATTTCACGCTGTTCGCACTGGCGGCCATCCTCATTTGCGCGGCGTTGATGCCAATCACCCTGACCCGCCAGGCTCAACCCACACAACCCGACATGCCCGCCACCGACCTGCTGCAACTGGCACGAATCGCCCCGCTACCCTTGATGGCCGCCGGTATTTCCGGCCTGACCCTGGGTGGGTTTTGGGGTCTGGCACCGGTCTACGCGTCGCAGCGCGGGTTCGATGCCTCCGGTGTGGGTCTGCTGATGAGCGTGACGATTCTCGGCGGTGCCGTACTGCAATGGCCGATCGGGCTGTTTTCCGACAAGCATGACCGCCGCCTGGTGATGCTATGGGTCGTGGCAATCGCCGCGGTGCTCGGCGGCCTGATCACGCCGCTGACATCCGGGCCGTTGCTGTTGGGGATGATGTTTCTTTGGGGCGGCCTGGCCTTCTCGATCTACTCCATTGCCGTGGCGCAGATGGTTGACCAACTGCACCCGGACGAAATCCTCTCCGGCTCCAGCGGCCTGCTGCTGGCCAACGGCTTCGGGGCCGCCTTCGGCCCGGTGGTCGCCGGTGGTCTGATGAGTTTTTTCGGCCCCAAGGCCTTGCCGATCTTCTTCGCCGTGACCCTGGCATTTTTGGCCATCTATTCCTACTTCCGCTCACGCCGGGTATTCGACCTGGTTACCGAGCCGCACGGTCACTTCACACCGATGCTGCGCACCAGTCACACTGTGCTGGAACTGATGCCCGATACGCCGGAAGGCGAAGTCGCCGAGGCGGATATTCTCGACGAAGGCCAGCACCCTCAAGAAGCAGAGGAGGCAGCTCAACAGCGCACCGGAACGCACTGACGGGGCGCGGGCGCCCTACCCGGCTCCTGACGATACCAACGAGGGCGCAACCATGATTGCGTCCGGTCGACGACCGCCACCGCAGCGGTCGTCGCTGCGCAAAGCGCAGCCCTTACTTGCCTGCCAATAGAAGCTTCGTCGCCGTTCGCCCCGAGTGGCGGCGTGGCGATTGCTCGTCGGCCCAGGTCGGCGCGTCAACTGAACCACCCAAATGGACAGGGAGACAGCGCATGTTACTTGCCACCGATCTCGATGGAACCTTTCTTGGCGGCGACACCAAAGACCGCCTCAGCCTCTATCAGACCATTACCGCACACCCGGACATCCAGCTTGCCTACGTCACCGGCCGCAGCCTCGAGGCAGTGCTGCCGTTGCTGGCCGACCCGACCCTGCCGCAACCGGACTACATCATCGCGGACGTCGGCGCGAGCCTCTATCACGGCGAGGATCTGCAACCGATCCAGCCCATCCAGCAAGAGATCGAAGCCCGCTGGCCCGGCGAAACGCGCATCGCCAGCGCGCTGGACAAATATCCCGACCTGGTTCGACAGGATGTGCCGCAAGCCCGTCGCTGTTCGTATTTTTGCGCACCGGAGCGCGCCGCCGATCCACAACTGTCGGCGTTGGCCGAAAGCCTGGGTTGCGATCTGCTGTACTCCGCTGATCGCTACCTCGACTTCCTGCCGTGCGGAGTGAACAAGGGCAGCAGCCTGTTGCGACTGGTCGAGATAATAGGGATCGACCCGGAGCAGGTACTGGTCGCCGGCGATACGCTGAATGATCTGAGCATGCTCACCTGCGGTCTCAAGGGCGTCTGCGTTGGCGAATCGGAAGCCGGTCTTCTAGCCGAGACCCAACACTGTGCCCGCGTTCTGCATGCGGACAGCCCGGGGTGCGGTGGCATCATCCAGGCCTTCTCACACTTCGGCTTTCTCGGCGCCCATGGCTTTGCGGCGGAAACCCGCCAGGCCGCGGAGGCGGGCCAGGCGGATCTGGTCATCGTCTATCACCGTCTGCCCTACGAGGAGCATCGCGTCGACGGCAAAATCCAGCGCCGCCGGCCGAGCTCGCCAAACGGCATCATCCCAACCTTGCTGAGCTTTTTCGCCGATGGTCGTAAAGGCTCTTGGGTGGCCTGGGCCGAACACGAAGAAGGAGACGGACCGTTCGACAGCCACACCACCGTCGACGCCGAACGCTACCCGCGCCTGACCGCCGCACGGGTGCCGCTGAGCAAAGACGAGGTCAACAGCTTCTACAAGCGCTTCTCGAAAGAGGCGTTCTGGCCCACGCTGCATACCTTCTGGGAGCGCGCCACCTTCAATGAGGCCGACTGGCTACTCTATCTGGACGTCAACCGCGCCTTCGCCGAGCGCACTGCCCGAGAAGCCGCGCCGCAAGCCACCATCTGGATCCACGACTACAACCTGTGGATGGTGCCGGCTTACCTGCGCGAGTTGCGGCCGGACCTGAAGATCGCTTTCTTCCACCATACCTATTTCCCCTCTGCGGATGTGTTCAACGTGGTGCCTTGGCGACGGCAGATCGTCGGCAGTTTGCTGCAGTGCGATTACATCGGTTTCCACATCCCGCGACAGGTGGAGAACTTCGTAGACGTGGCGCGTGGGGTATTCCCGTTGCAAACCCTGGGGCGACAGAATTGCGCGCCGCGCTTCGTCACTTATGGTTGCGCGGTGGGGCTGGACAGCATGACCACCGAAGTCGACACCGGCATGCGTCGGGTCAAGCTCGGCGCGCATCCGGTCGGGCTGGATGTCGATCGCGTGCGCAATGCGCTGGCCCGCCAAGACGTGCAACAGCAGATGGCTCGACTGCGCCAGGAGCTTTCCGGCGTGCGCCTGATCCTCGCCGTCGAGCGCCTCGACTACACCAAGGGCGTGCTGGAAAAACTGCAGGCCTTCGAGCAGCTGCTAGCAGACAACCCGGAGCTGCTGGGCAAGGTGACGCTGGCCAGCGTTTGCGTCCCCGCAGCGCGCGAGATGACCGTTTACAACGAGCTACAAGCGCAGATCGAAGGGGCGGTGGGCCGGATCAACGGACGCTTTGCTCATATCGGCTGGACGCCGGTGCAGTTCTTCTTCCGCGCGCTGCCTTTCGAGGAAGTGGTCGCCTGGTACGCCATGGCCGATGTCATGTGGATCACGCCGCTACGGGACGGGTTGAATCTGGTCGCCAAGGAATTCGTCGCGACGCAGGGCCTGCTCGACGGTAGTGGCGTGCTGGTGCTGTCGGAGTTCGCGGGCGCCGCGGCCGAGCTGAAAAGCGCGGTGTTGACCAACCCCCATGACACCGCCGATCTGGCGCACACCTGTTACCTGGCCTTGAACATGCCCAAGTCCGAAGCGCGTGCGCGGCTGCGCGAGCTGTTCGGGATCGTCACGTTCAACGACATTCGTCGCTGGGGCGATGAATTCCTTGGGGCGCTCAGCGAGCAGACCGAGCCAGAACTGGAAAGCGCCTGAAGCGGTCCGCCGGCGGTGCAGTACCGCCGGCAGGCTTCAGAAATCCACCTTGCCGCGGCCGGCCTTGATCGCGCCGCGCTTGCTCTTCCCTTCCAGTCGCCGCTGCTTCGAGCCCAACGTCGGGCGCGTCGGACGGCGCGCCTTTTCCACCTTGGCGACGCTGCGGATGATCTCGGCCAGGCGCTCCAGCGCATCGGCACGGTTCTGTTCCTGGGTGCGGTACTGCTGGGCCTTGATGACGATCACGCCCTCGCTGGTGATGCGGCTGTCACGCAACGCCAGCAACCGTTCCTTGTAAAACGGGGGTAACGAGGAGGCATTGATATCGAAGCGCAGATGCAGCGCGCTGGACACCTTATTGACGTTCTGCCCGCCGGCTCCCTGTGCGCGGATGGCGGTTAGCTCGATCTCGCTGTCGGGCAGCTGCACGCTGTTAGATATGTCGAGCATCGGTCCTTCGTGGATCTGAAATGAACGGGCATTGTCCACGAGCCAAGCGGCGCAGACACGTTTTTATATGATTTGGAGCCGCTACAGCCGAGTCGGTTCGGCTACTGTAGCGCGCTCGCAACAGATGGAATCCTGCATGGACTCGATTACCCAGGCTCTCCTCGGCGCCACTGTTCAAGCCTCACTGCTTGGTCGCTGGCAAGGCCGCAAGGCACTGCTGTACGGCGCGGTGTTGGGTACCTTGCCCGATCTCGACGTGGTGATCGACTACGGCGACGCGGTCGCCGACATGACCTATCACCGGGGCTTCAGCCACTCGTTACTCGTACTCAGTCTGCTTGCCGTCGTGCTCGCGTGGCTGGCGCGGCGAATACGGCCCGCCCCGAACTATACGGGCATGCGACTGTTTCTCACGATCTGGCTGGTACTGGTAACCCACGTCCTGCTGGATGCCTTTACCAGCTATGGCACTCAGCTGTTCTGGCCGCTGACGATGCCCCCGGTGGCCTGGTCCAGCGTCTTCATCATCGACCCGTTGTACAGCGTGCCCTTGCTGCTGGCGGTACTGGTCGGCGCGATATTCGGCCTGCAGGGACGCAGCCCCCGCTGGTCCAGCCTCGCGCTGATCGTGTCGTCGCTGTACCTGGGGTTCACTCTGGCCGGCAAGCAGATGGCCGAGCAGCGGGTTGAGGGCGTCATGGCCAACAGCGGCATCGAAGACGCGCAGATATTCAGCACGCCGACGCCCTTCAATAGCCTGTTGTGGCGGGTGATTCTGGTGGACGAAGAGGTCTACTACGAAGCATTGGTCAGCTGGCTCGACGACTCATCGCCGCACTTGGTGCGCATTCCGCGAGGAGGCCGGCTCGCCGCCCTCCTCGAGGATTCACCGCAGCACGCACGATTGCACTGGTTCACCGGCGGTGTGCTGCGCTACGACGAAATCGACGATCGGGTTCTGGTCACTGACTTGCGACTCGGTATGACCGGCTTTCATCCCTTCCGCTTTGCACTGGCCGAGCGCAACGGAGATGACTGGCGGCTGATTCGTCATGTCGAGCGGTTGCCTGCCGAGCGCGGCAATCTGGATCGTCTGACGCAGCTTTGGTGGCGCATCTGGCAGCAGCAACCGGAGCTGCCTCTCGCCGAGTGGGCCGCCGATCTCAACGGGCATTAGCACGACGGCGCTTCTGCCAACGACCCAGCGCGTACAGCACAGCGCCGAGCGCCATCAACAAAGCGGCGCGCAGCCAGGTGCCTCCATTCTGCTGGGAGAGCAACAGCAGGCAGGAGCCGATCGCCAATATCGGCAGAACGGTCGGCGTCCGAAAATGCGGCTCGGCAATTCGATCTTTGCGCAAAACCAGCACCGCGACATTGGTGCTCATGAACACGAAAAGCAGCAACAGCACTACGGTCTCCGCGAGCGCCGTCAACGTACCGGTCACGGTGAGGATCATTGCCAGCAAGGTTGTCAGCACGATTGCCAGCCAGGGCGTACGCCGCTCCGGCAGTACGCGGGTCAGTGCCGAGGGCAACAGGCCCTCGTCAGCCATGCCATAGGCCAGGCGGCTGGACATGATCATGGTCAGCAGTGCGCCATTGGCGACTGCCACCAGCGCCACGGACGCGAAGAGCCAGTCCGGCACGGCATAGCCAGTGGCGCGCACGACGTCCAGTAAGGGCGCGGACGAATCGGACAGGGTCTCTGGGGAAAGCACCGCCGTCGCGGCAACGCCGACGCCCATGTAGACCAGCCCTGCCACCACCAGCGCACCGAATAGTGCGCGCGGGTAATTGCGCCGCACGTCCTTGACCTCTTCGGCGACGTTGGCTGAAACCTCGAAGCCGACAAAGGAATAGAAGGCAATCAGCGCCGCGCCCAGCACGGCAATAGCCGGCGATACGCCGGGCGTGAACTCAAACACCCGTGACGGCTCGCCCTGCCCGCTCAGGAGAAAGCGAGCGGCCAGCACTACCACGAGCAACAAGCCGGACACCTCGACCACTGTCATTACCGCGTTGGCGCCGAGCGATTCCTTGATGCCGCGCGCGTTGAGCAGCGCA
>DPSI01000544.1 GCA_003527165.1 Pseudomonas sp. | reverse complement strand
CCAGCGGCAGGGTGAAGTTGCCGTTGCCGCAATAGAGTTCGAGCAGATCGTCGCTGCGCTCGCCAAGCGCCTCGTAGGCCCAGTTCAGCATCTTCTGGCAGACCTCGCCGTTGGGCTGGGTAAAGGCGCCTTCCGGCTGACGATAGCGGAAGACGCGGCCGGCGACGGTCAGCTGCTCGGTCACAAAATCGCGGCCGATGACGATGCGCTTGCCCTTGGAGCGCCCCACGATGCTCACGCCCAGGCTGGTCGCAAGCTGTTCGGCTTCGGCCTGCCAGGCATCGTTCAGGGGGCGATGGTAGGCGAGGGTGATCAGCGCATCGCCGGAGAGCGTGGTCAGGAACTCCACCTGGAACAGCTTGAAGCTCAAGGCTTCGCTGGCTTGCCAGGCGGCCTTGAGCTGTGGCATCAGCTCGTTGATCCGGCGACTGGCGATGGGGAAATCTTCGATCAGGATCGGCGTGTGCTTGTCGCCGGGCTCGAACATCGCGTAGTGACGCTGGCCGTCCTCGCGCCACAGGCGGAACTCGGTGCGCAGCCGGTAATGCTCGCGCGGCGAGTCGAACACCTCCGGTGCAGGTGCGTCGAAGGGTGCCAGCAATTCCACCAGCCGGGCGGCTTTCTCGGCGAGTTGGGCGTCGTAGGTGGCGGGGTCGAATTGCGGACGGCTCATGAAAACTCTTGGTGTGGTAGATAAATCGTAGGGTGGATAATGCTTCATCCATCCACCGTTACTGCGGGGAAGGTGGATGAGAAAGCGTCATCCACCCTACGAAACGTCAGCCGTTGAAGAAGCCCAGCTTGATCAGGAACAGGATCGACAGGATCCACATCGCCGGGCTCAGGTCACGCCAGCGGCCAGCGAGCAGCTTGATCGCGGTCCAGGCGATGAAGCCGAAGGCGATGCCGTTGGCGATGGAGAAGGTCAGCGGCATGGCCAGCGCGGCAATGGCCACCGGCGCGGCGACGGTGAGGTCGTCCCAGTCGATATTGGCCAGGCTGCTCATCATCAACACGGCGACAAACAGCAGCGCTGGGGCAGTGGCATAGGCCGGCACGGCGCCGGCCAGCGGGGCGAAGAACAGGCTGAGCAGGAACAGCAGGGCGACCACGCAGGCAGTCAAGCCGGTACGGCCACCGGCGCTGATGCCGGCCGCCGATTCGATGTAACTGGTAGTGGTCGAGGTGCCCAGTGCAGCGCCGGCCATGGTCGCGGTGCTATCGGCCAGCAGTGCGCGGCCCAGGCGCGGCATGCGACCGTCCTTGTCCAGCAGGTCGGCTTTCTGCGCAACGCCGATGAGGGTGCCGGAGGTGTCGAACAGGTCGACGAAGAGAAAGGCGAAGATCACGCTGAGCAGGCCGATGTCCAGCGCTCCCATGATGTCCAGCTCCATGAAGGTCGGCACCAGCGACGGTGGCATCGAGACCACGCCGTTGAGCTCGGAGAGGCCGAAGAGGATCGACAGCACGGTCACCACCTGGATGCCGATCATCACCGCGCCGGTAACCCGGCGGTAGGCCAGCGCGGCGATCAGGAAAAAGCCCAGGCAGGCCAGCAGCGGGCCGCCGGCGGTCAGGTCGCCGAGGCCCACCAGCGTGGCCGGGTTGTCGACGACGATGCCGGCGTTCTTCAATGCAATGATCGCCAGGAACAGACCGATCCCTGCCGCGATGCCCGAACGCAGCGCCAGCGGAATGGCGTGGATGATCCACTCGCGGATCTTGAAGATCGACAGCAGGAAGAAGATCGCCCCCGACAGGAACACCGCACCCAGCGCGGTCTGCCAGGTGTAGCCCATGGTCAGTACGACGGTGTAGGTGAAGAAGGCGTTCAGGCCCATGCCCGGCGCCAGCGCGATCGGGTAGTTGGCGACCAGGCCCATGATCGCCGAGCCGATGGCCGCGGCCAGGCAGGTGGCGACGAACACTGCGCCATGGTCCATGCCGGTTTCGGCTAGGATGCTCGGGTTGACGAAAAGGATGTAGGCCATCGTCAGGAAGGTGGTGAGACCGGCCAGGATCTCGGTGCGCAGCGTGGTGTTGTGCGCCTTGAGTTGGAACAGCTTTTCCAGCATGGTCAATCCTCTCGTGTCCCGGTCGGTGGTCTGGCGGTGAGGTGTTGGCTGCCTCTCGAGGGCAGTTGGTTCGCTACAGCAAAGCCCATCCGGGCGCTGCTCGCAAAAGCCGCGCATCTTACACCGCCCCTGCGCCGGGTTGAATTGCCCGTTGCGTGACTGGCGGGTTCTGCCCGCCTGGCATAGCGCTCCTCACAGCACGGCTCGCAACCCGGCTGAACATTCTTCCCGCCCGGGCAGTCGTACGCCTAGGCGCACGGACAGCGCACCCAATGCCTGAGGCCTTCGGTAAACCTACCCAGAACAGGTGCCGGACGGCCGCTAACCGTGAGGCTGCCATGAGCGAAACATCTTCTCCTGCAGGTGGGATCGCCGCCTGCCCGATTACCCTTGAGTTGAACGGTCAGAGCCGTTTGGTCGAGGTGTATCCCTGGACCACGCTGCTCGATCTGCTACGCGAACAACTGCACCTGACCGGCACCAAGAAAGGCTGTGATCATGGCCAGTGCGGCGCTTGTACGGTGCTGCTCGGGGGCAAGCGAATCAACGCTTGCCTAACCCTGGCGATCATGCACGACGGCGCCCGGCTCACCACGATCGAGGGCCTGGCCGAGGGCGAGGAGCTGCATCCGATGCAGGCCGCCTTCGTCCGACACGACGCCTTCCAGTGCGGCTACTGCACGCCGGG
>DPSI01000543.1 GCA_003527165.1 Pseudomonas sp. | reverse complement strand
TCGCGACAGCGCCTTCCCCAAAACCCACGACGCGAAGAACCCCACGCGTTGAGCGCAGCGGTCCCCAGTCGGCTTCCGCACCGAGCCGGATGAATAGATAGCCAGGAAAAAGCGACTCAACAACACTCTGGCGCCGCCCACGCAGCAATCGCTCGCGCGTAATAGTCGGCCGCAAACACTCATAACCCTGTCGCGTGAGGTTCTCTTCAGCGCGTTCATCTTGGCGAACTCTGCATTGGACTAGATACCAGCTCTCATCATGTCGATCCACGTAGACGTTGTCCCCAGGCAGAGGTCATTAACCAGAATGATGGCGGTTTGACACGTGAGGCGCAACCCATATGGCCCGTGGCGTACAGCCGTACATTTCCTTGATCTTGAGATAACGGCCTGGTGCGGCTAGTAACGCACCCCGTCCATCTACCTATTTGTTGGTCTCGCCGGTCAATTTTGCGCACTAGAGATCGCTGATTTTGAAGGGCCTTGGACAAGTGCTCGGTTGGTACTGATGGTGATCCAACGGCTCTATAACCCTCAAGGGCTGGAGGCTCTCCGGGCAAGCCGGGGCGGTTCAAACATCCGAGTCTCACGCTGTTGACAGGTTACCGGATCCAAAAATATCTCAGACCTGTATTACCACTGGAAGACGGGCACAAAAGGGCCCGTTTCTACCTCCGGGTACCCTCTTTTGAACAGGAGTCTAATGATGAGTATTTGCTGTCCTTCCTGCGGTTCTCTTCGCGTTGTTGCTCGCCATCATGGTCGCAAGATCGGTGGTGCTGTTGGTGCCGTTGGCGGTACGGCGAGTGGAGCAGCCGGCGCTATGGCCGGTGCAAAAAGCGGTGCGCTTATCGGGGCTTTCGCTGGCCCGGTGGGCATTACGCTGGGTAGCCTCGCTGGCGCGATTCTAGGCGGTCTGGCGGGTGGAACTGCCGGGGGGCTGGCCGGCGCCAAGATGGGCGAAGAGTTCGATTCTCACGTACTCGACAATTACGAATGTCACCACTGCGGTACTGCTTTTACACAAAGTGAACGTTGATTTCACTTAAGTGAATAACAAAACGTTATTACGTTTTAAGTTTAGAGGAGTATCACGATGGCTCATCTCGTTGAAACAATGGCTTACGCTGGCGCTACCCCATGGCACGGGCTGGGCAACAACCTGCCGCGGAAACAGCCTATCGAAGTCTGGCAACGCGAGGCCGGCATGTACTGGCAGATACTGGAAAGTCCCGTTCACTTCAAATCGGATGCCGTCGGCCATCTGGGCGCTATCCATACCTTCCCTGAACAGAAAGTGCTCTTTCGCTCTGACACCAAGGCCCCGCTGTCGGTAGTTTCCAAGCGGTACCACACCGTGCAACCGCGCGAGGTGCTGGAGTTTTATCGAGATCTAACCGAGGTCTCCGGCTATGAGCTTGAGACCGCTGGCGTGCTCAAGGGCGGTCGCAAGTTCTGGGCGCTGGCACGTACCGGACAAGGCAGCGCAGTCAAGGGTAACGACCAGGTCAACGGCTACCTGCTTCTGGCAACGTCGTGTGATGGCACCCTGGCTACGACCGCAACACCGACCACGATTCGCGTGGTCTGCAACAACACCCTGACCATCGCCTTAGGCGGTGCCAGCCGGGCGATCAAGGTGCCGCACAACACCCGCTTTGATCCGACGGTAGTGAAGAAACAGCTCGGTATCGCCGTGTCGCAATGGGACGACTTCATGTACCGCATGCGCCATCTGGCCGAACGCAAGGTTCAGTGGCATGAGGCGATCGGATACTTCCTGAACGTTATGTGCGAGGTCAGCCCTACCGGCCAGCTACCCGAACAGCTGCCGAACGAGCGCGCCCTGCGCAAGGTTCAGGAACTGTACGAAGGCCGTGGCCGGGGCAGTCAGTTGGAATCAGCCAAAGGCACTGCCTGGGGCCTGCTTAATGCCGTGACCGAGTATGTCGATCACGAGCGTCGGGCACGCGGCATCGAATATCGCCTCGACTCGGCCTGGTTTGGCCAGGGCGCGCAGATCAAGCAACGTGCTCTGGATGCGGCTCTACAGCTCGCCGCTTAATCCTCATTTCAACCTTATCGCCCGGTCAGCTTCGCGCTGGTCGGGCTTTTTTATGCCCGTAAGGTGACAGCATGAAAGCGACTTCATTGAACCGCAGCACCAACAAACCCCGGTCAGCCCTTCGCCTGATCAGTACTAAGGAATTACCCCGCGAAGAGTGGCTGGAAGTTCGCAAACGAGGCATCGGTAGCTCGGATGCCGCGGCATCCGTTGGCCTCAACCCCTACAAGTCGCAGCTGGAACTGTGGCTCGAAAAGACGGGACGTGACACTGGACTGCCGAAAACCGATCCCGACGACGAAGAAAGCGCGATGTACTGGGGCAACGTGCTCGAACCCATTGTGGCCTGGCATTACAGCAAGCGCACCGGCAACAAGGTTCGTCGCATCAACGCCGTATTGCAGCATCCCGACCCGGAGTTGTCCTGGATGCTGGCCAACATCGATCGCGAGGTAATCGGTACGGACGATGTGCAGATCCTCGAATGCAAGACAGCCGGCATAAACGGGGCACGCCTCTGGAAAGAAGGCGTACCCGAGTATGTGCAGTTGCAGGTCATGCACCAGCTCGCCGTCACCGGCAAACAGGCGGCAGATGTGGCGGTTGTGCTCGGCGGCCAGCACTTGGAGATCCATCGCATCGAGCGCGATGAGGAGATGATTGCTCGACTTATCGAGCTGGAACGTGCGTTCTGGACGCACGTCGAGAACGACACGCCGCCGCCTGCCGATGGGACAGCGTCCGCTGAAACTGCGCTGCGCTGCCTGTATCCGGAGGACGATGGCCAGACGGTGGACTTCAGGGACCAGCCGGGACTCTCAGCTGCATACGTCGAGCTCAAGGCGCTGCGCCAGTCCATTGAAGAGAAGCATGCGCGCGAGGCACAGCTCAAGCAGATGCTTCAGCAAGCGATGAGCGAAGCCACGAGGGCAGAGTTCACCAACGGCTACGTCAGCTGGCGCAAAGCCAAGGACAGCATCGGATTCGATGTGGCCCGGTTACTCAGGGATAGACCTCACCTGCGGGACAAGTACTCGCTCCTCAAGCCCGGTGCCCGGCGTTTTCTAATCGGCTAATTCTCGCCTCTTCCGCCGTCCTCACCATGGCCAGCCCATGCAATTAACGCTGCCTGGCTGGCCTTTTTTCGTTTCAGGAGAACCATCATGCTTAAGGGTCTGGCTATCACCCCGCCGGTGCTCGGGCGGATTTCGATTGGCAAGGTCATCGAGAAGAACGGCAAGCGCCTGCCGGAAAAAGATGACCAGTTCACAATAACGTCCCAAGTCCAGAACCGCGATGGCTGGCTGGTCCATCCGCTCAACGATGAGCTGCGTCACGGCAAGGACGACAAGCTGCGCAGTATCCCGGTCCGCCTGTTGTTCAACGAACCGGAGCTGAACTTTCGCGCTGACTACTCACTGTTTGACCGGCAGACCGGACGCCCGGCGTGCGTTGGTAACGGAGAGACCTGCAAACGGGTCAGCCAGGACGGCATGCAGTCCCTGCCCTGCCCTTCACCGGATGCCTGCCAGCTGGCCAAAGGCGGTGCTTGCAAACCCTATGGCCGGCTGAACGTGCTGATTGGTGATGACGATCCGCTAGGCAGCTTCGTCTTCCGCACAACGGGTTTCAACAGCATCCGCACTCTGGCCGCTCGCCTGCATTACTTTCAGGCCATCTCGGGTAACCGCCTGGCATGTCTGCCGCTGGAGCTGCGTCTGCGGGGCAAGTCCACACGACAGAGCCATGGCACTCCGATCTTCTACGTCGACCTGACCGTACGCAGCGGAATGGACATGACCGAGGCGCTGCGTACCGCAAGTGAGCTCCATCAACAGCGGCAAGAGACGGGCTTCGATCAGAACGCGCTGGACGAAGCGGCAAGGCGCGGCTTCGGCAACGGTGCCTTCGAGGAAAACGAGGAAGACGTCAGGGCCATCGTCGAGGAATTCTTCCCCATCGAGAGCGCCCACGAACAGCCGCTCTACAAAGCCACATCGCACCCATCGGGCAAACCCAGCCTGGCTGGAAAGCTGGAAGCCAAGCACCAAACCCTGAATGCCTAAGACTGGCCACCCGGCCCACCTCGGAAGAGCGGTT
>DPSI01000100.1 GCA_003527165.1 Pseudomonas sp. | reverse complement strand
AATGTCGCCGCTACCGTTCAAGGATGCCTGGATACTGACCGCCGTTTCCGGCGCGCTGGTACCGAAGGCGACGACGGTCAGGCCGATGATCAGCGGCGGGATGCCGAAGCGCGCGGCCAGTTTTGCGGCGCCGCGTACCAGCGCTTCGGCGCCTACCACCAGCAATACCAGTCCGCCGATCAGGTAGGCGAATATCATCAAACTCATCGGAACTCCATGCGATCGGCCGTGTAGACCTGGTCATTCCACTTTTTCGATTTTTACCCTGACGATGCCGTCTTCGAGCAGATCGAGCTTGCCGGCTGCGACCCGCGACAGGTCGATGATCCGTCCCGGCTCGAACGGGCCACGATCGACGATACGCACCGTGACCTGCTTGCCATTGTCCAGGTTGGTCACCTTGACTCGCGTACCGAATCGCAGGGTCTTGTGCGCGGCGACCAGTTCGTTCTGATTGAAGATCTCTCCGCTGGCCGTCTTCTCGCCATGGAAACTGCGAGCGTAGTAGGAGGCTTGCCCCTCCTGGCTAAAGGTGCTTTTGGCTTTCGGATCGGCACCCTGCTTTTCGCCGCAGCCGCCCATCAGGCCGACGAGCAGCGGAACAACCACCAGTCTGGTTCGCATGAGCCAATCCTTCCTGAGCGGAATCAGCCGAATATCGGCCTGTGGATGGTTCTATGGCCTCGAAAGGCTTTGAGCGCCAACCGATGCAGCCGTTCAACGTATCGGCAGGAAACGCGGGGATGACTTGTTCTGTGGGCCCAGCGGCAGCGAGGCGGGCCAGGTAGGCCCGCCTCGTCCGATCAGCCCTCGAGCTTGTGCTTGAGCAACTGGTTGACCTGGCCGGGGTTGGCCTTGCCCTTGGAGGCCTTCATCGCCTGGCCGACAAAGAAGCCGAACATCTTGCCGCGCTTGGCCTCATCGCTGACGCGGTACTGTTCGACCTGTTCGGCGTTGGCGGCCAGTACCTCATCGAGCATTGCCTCGATCGCACCGGAATCGGTGACCTGCTTGAGGCCTTTCTTCTCGATGATCTCGTCGGCCGAGCCTTCGCCGGCCGCCATCGCCTCGAACACCATCTTGGCGATCTTACCGCTGATGGTGTTGTCCTTGATGCGCTGGATCATGCCGCCGAGTTGCTCGGCCGAGACCGGCGACTGCTCGATCTCCAGGTTGTCCTTGTTGAGCAGGCTGGACAGTTCGCCCATCACCCAGTTGGCGGACAGCTTGGCGTCGCCGCAAGCGCGCTGGACCTGCTCGAAGTAATCGCCCAGCTCGCGGCTGGCGGCCAGGACGTCAGCGTCGTAAGCGGACAGGCCGAACTCGCGCTGGAAGCGCTCGCGCTTCTCCACGGGTAGTTCAGGCAGGCTGGCGCGCACCTCGTCGAGGAAGCTCTGCTCGATCACCACCGGTAGCAGGTCGGGGCAGGGGAAGTAACGGTAGTCGTTGGCTTCTTCCTTGCTGCGCATGGAGCGCGTCTCGTCCTTGTTCGGGTCGTACAGGCGGGTTTCCTGCACCACCTTGCCGCCGTCCTCGATCAGCTCGATCTGCCGCTGTACTTCGTGGTTGATCGCTTTTTCGATGAAGCGGAAGGAGTTGACGTTCTTGATCTCGGCACGGGTGCCGAACTCGGCTTGACCCTTGGGGCGAACAGAGACGTTGCAGTCGCAACGCAGCGAGCCTTCGGCCATGTTGCCGTCGCAGATGCCGAGATAGCGCACCAGGGCGTGGATCGCCTTGACGTAGGCGACCGCTTCCTTGGCACTGCGAATGTCCGGCTCGGAGACGATCTCCAGCAGCGGCGTGCCGGCACGGTTCAGGTCGATACCGCTC
The DNA here is from genome assembly GCA_003527165.1 of Pseudomonas sp. Classification (GTDB taxonomy): domain Bacteria; phylum Pseudomonadota; class Gammaproteobacteria; order Pseudomonadales; family Pseudomonadaceae; genus Stutzerimonas. The sequence continues at coordinate 4,151 of DPSI01000100.1, read as the reverse complement.
ATGCCCTGGAAATCTTCGTGCAGGCTCTTACCGGCATCCTCTTCCAGGTGCGCGCGGGTAATGCCGATGCGCCGGGTCGTGCCGTCTTCCAGAGTGATATCCAGGTGACCCTTGCCGACGATCGGATGGTCCATCTGGCTGGTCTGGTAGCCCTTGGGCAGGTCCGGGTAGAAGTAATTCTTGCGCGCGAACACGTTCTTCTCGGCGATCTCGGCGTCGATTGCCAGACCGAATTTGCAAGCCATACGCACGGCTTCGGCATTGAGCACCGGCAGGCTGCCCGGCATGCCCAGGTCGACCAGGCTGGCCTGGGTGTTGGGCTCGGCACCGAAAGTGGTGGCGCTGCCGGAAAAAATCTTCGACTGGGTGGCGAGCTGAGCATGGATTTCCAGCCCGATGACGGTTTCCCATTGCATCTTCTATCTCCTCAGAATCCGCTCGGTGCCTGTTTATGCCACTCGGTGGCCTGCTGGTACTGGTGCGCCACGTTGAGCAGGCGCGCCTCCTGGAAATAGGGCGCTAACAGTTGCACACCCACCGGCAGACCGTCGATGAAGCCGGCCGGCATGGAAATGCCGGGAATACCCGCGAGGTTGGCGGTGATGGTGTAGATGTCTTCCAGGTAGGCCGAGACCGGGTCGTTGTTCTTCTCACCGAGCTTCCAGGCGAGGTTCGGTGTGGTCGGGCCAAGGATCACATCCACTTCCTCGAAGGCGCTGATGAAGTCGTTCTTGATCAGCCGGCGGATCTTCTGTGCTTTCAGGTAATAGGCATCGTAGTAGCCGGCCGACAATGCATAGGTGCCGACCATGATGCGACGGCGGACTTCATCACCGAAGCCTTCGGCGCGCGAACGCTTGTAGAGATCGGTCAGGTCGGCCGGGTTCTCGCAGCGGTAGCCGAAGCGCACGCCATCGAAACGCGACAGGTTGGAAGAGGCCTCGGCTGGTGCGATCACATAATAGGAGGGGATGGCGTGCTGCATGTTCGGCAGGCTGATTTCTTTCACCGTCGCGCCGACTTTCTTCAGCTCTTCCACTGCCTGCATCACCGCGGTGCCGATCTTGGGGTCGAGACCTTCGCCAAAGTATTCCTTCGGCAGGCCGATGCGCAGGCCGGTCAGTGGCTGGCTCAACGTAGCGAGGTAATCTTCCAGCGGCTGGTCGACGCTGGTGGAGTCCTTCGGATCGAAACCGGCCATGGCGCCGAGCATTAAAGCGCAGTCCTCGGCGGTGCGGGCGAGCGGACCGCCCTGATCGAGACTGGAGGCATAAGCGATCATGCCCCAGCGCGAGACGCGCCCGTAGGTGGGCTTGAGGCCGGTGAGGTTGGTCAGCGCCGCAGGTTGACGGATCGAGCCGCCGGTGTCGCTGCCGGTGGCGGCGGGCAACAGGCGCGCCGCGACAGCTGCCGCCGAGCCGCCAGAGGACCCGCCGGGCACACGGGACAGGTCCCAGGGGTTTTTCACCGCGCCGTAGAAGCTCGATTCGTTGGCCGAGCCCATGGCGAATTCGTCCATGTTCAGCTTGCCCAGCGAGACTGCGCCAGCGGCGGCGAGCCGCTCGACCACCGTGGCGTCATAAGGCGAGTTGAAATTGTCGAGGATTTTCGAGCCACAGCTGGTGCGGGTGCCCTGGGTGCAGAACAGATCCTTGTGGCCAATCGGTGCACCCAGCAGCGCGCCGCTCTCGCCGTTGGCGCGGCGCGCATCGGCGGCCTTGGCCTGGGCGATGGCCTGCTCTTCGGTGACGGTAATGAAACTGTTGAGCTGCGGATCGAGCTGCTGGATGCGTGCCAGCAGCGAGCGGGTCAGCTCTTCGGCCGAGAACTGCTTGTCAGCCAGCGCGCGGGCGATCTCGGCGAGGGTCAGTTGATGCATGTCGACGTCCTTCATTACTCGATCACCCGCGGAACCAGATACAGGCCGTCTTCCACGGCCGGGGCGATGGCCTGGTAGGCGTCGCGCTGATTGGTTTCGGTGACGGTGTCGGCGCGCAAGCGCTGGTGCGTTTCCAGCGGATGCGCCAGTGGCTCGATGCCAGTGGTGTCCACGGCCTGCATGCGGTCAATCAGGCCGAGGATGTTGTTCAGGGTCTCGGTGGTGCGGGGCAGGTCGTCTTCATTCAGACCCAGGCGGGCCAGATGAGCGATCTTTTCCACCTCGGAGCGTTCAAGCGCCATCGGGATTCTCCAGCGGGAAGCGAGTCGGGTGCGCCTTTCGTCGGCAAAGCCCGACGCGGGGCGGCGGGTTCGAGCCGCGGCGGTGGGCATTCGAGCCCGGAAAAGCCATCAATCTTACATGCCTGAGGGCCTTCTCGGTAGCGCGGCTGCGGCTCGCAGGGCTTTTCGCCGGTGTGCGTTTTTCGCGCAATGGCTCACGTATGGGCCGATGAGCGCCGACACGCGCCTTGCCCTAAGTTCGCACCATTGTTAGAGTTTGCGGCACTTTTTTCCCCACGCGTTTGCCCCAGGGCCCTTTCTCCATGTTCAAGAAACTGCGTGGCATGTTTTCCAGCGATTTGTCGATCGACCTGGGCACTGCCAATACCCTTATTTATGTGCGCGATCGCGGCATCGTCCTGAACGAGCCGTCCGTGGTCGCCATACGTTCCCACGGCAACCAGAAAAGTGTCGTCGCGGTGGGCACTGACGCCAAACGCATGCTCGGCCGGACCCCAGGCAATATCAACGCCATCCGCCCAATGAAAGACGGCGTGATCGCCGATTTCAGCGTCTGTGAAAAAATGCTGCAGTACTTCATCAACAAGGTTCACGAAAACAGTTTTCTCCAGCCCAGCCCCCGCGTCCTGATCTGCGTTCCCTGCAAATCCACCCAGGTCGAGCGCCGTGCGATTCGTGAGTCGGCGCTCGGTGCCGGCGCGCGCGAAGTCTTCCTGATCGAAGAGCCGATGGCCGCGGCCATTGGTGCCGGTCTGCCCGTCGACGAGGCCCGCGGTTCGATGGTCGTCGATATCGGTGGCGGCACCACCGAAATCGCGCTTATTTCCCTCAATGGCGTGGTCTACGCCGAATCCGTTCGCGTCGGTGGTGACCGTTTCGATGAGTCCATCGTGACCTACGTGCGGCGCAACTACGGCAGCCTGATCGGCGAATCCACTGCCGAACGCATCAAGCAGGAAATCGGCGCCGCGTTCCCGAGCAGTGATGTGCGCGAAGTCGACGTTCGCGGTCGCAACCTGGCCGAAGGCGTGCCCCGCAGTTTCACCCTCAATTCCAACGAGGTCCTCGAGGCGCTGCAGGAATCCCTGGCGACCATCGTCCAGGCGGTCAAGAGCGCGCTGGAGCAATCTCCTCCCGAGCTGGCGTCGGATATCGCCGAGCGTGGCCTGGTGCTGACCGGTGGTGGCGCGTTGTTGCGTGATCTCGACAAGTTGCTGGCGCAGGAGACCGGCTTGCCGGTTATCGTTGCCGAAGAGCCTCTGACCTGCGTTGCGCGCGGTGGCGGCCGGGCGCTGGAAATGATGGACCGTCACGCCATGGATCTGCTGTCTACGGAGTGAGCTCCAAGCCATAAGCTCCAAGCGCAAGCCGATAGCAGGGTCAGCTCTGCTCTCGGCTTGTCGCGTTTAGTTTGAAGCCTGTAGCCGCGAGGAACCGCCAATCAAGCCATTATTCGCCAAAGGACCCTTGCTCGGAGTTCGCCTGCTGGTGCTCTCCGTGTTCTGTGTTGCGTTGATGGTGGTGGATGCGCGCTTCGAGACGCTAAAACCCTTGCGCAGCCAGATGGGGCTGGTGCTGACGCCCTTTTATTGGCTGGCCGATCTGCCGGTGCGTACCTGGCAGCGGGCTACCGAGCAGATCAGCAGCAGCACCAGCCTGGTAGCTGAAAACGAGAAGCTCAAGGCCGAGGCGCTGCTGATGCAGCGACGCCTGCAAAAGCTGGCGATGCTGACCGAGCAGAATGTGCGCTTGCGTGAACTGCTCAATTCCGCCGCCTTGGTTGACGACAAGGTGATTGTCAGTGAGCTGATCGGACTGGATCCCAACCCGTTCACTCATCGCATCCTGATCGACAAGGGCGAGCGCGATGGCGTGTTTCTCGGCCAGCCGGTGCTCGACGCCAGCGGATTGATGGGGCAGGTGGTCGAAGTCATGCCCTACGCCGCCCGGGTGCTGCTGCTGACCGATGC
>DPSI01000097.1:557-3448 GCA_003527165.1 Pseudomonas sp. | reverse complement strand
TTGCGCCTTCGATCGGATATCGTCTGGCTCCTGAGACCTCAAGAATCCCGGAAAGCTGGGTGCCGCCTTCATCGACCTCAAGTCAGACTGAAGGTCGGCCGCTACCGGTTCTCGGGCTGCGTTCCGATCCGTACTTCACTTCATAGGCCGCAGGGCGGTGATTGCCGGCTGCGTCCGTGACCACGGGGCCTGCTGGGATGGTGACCGTGAAGTCGGTGAAGAGAAACCGGCCACTGAAGGTGGCGGGCGACTTCAATTCTAATGTCCCAGCCCTGATCACAACCGGCGTAGCGTCCAGTAGGACCTGACCCACTTCGACCTCGCTTTCTCGCTCGAGCGCAGGATGAGTTTGTGTGCGCAAGTCGATGGCGGGACCGCCGACGCCCGAACACGCGGGCATATTCGACGGCTCCACCCCGCCTTGGATTTGGGCTTGAGCGATAGTTTGCCCTGGACTCATCACCAGGGTTGCCAGTGCAGCCGTCGCCAACTTCGAACACAGCATGATGCCGACCTTTTTTGAATAATCCGAAGCCCACTTCATGCATGGTTCTCAACCCGAAGCCAGCTTCATGGTGTGATGCCTAGCCCGAACCCAGAGTTCGGTATGGCGCATGATTTGAAGATGGCGATTGGCGCGCGAGTTCACGCTGCTCGAAAGCGGGCAAACCTGACCCAGGAAGGGTTGGCTGCGGCGATTAGCAAGACCGCAGAGAGCGTCTCATATATCGAGCGGGGCCGCCAGCTACCGACGCTCGAAACCCTTGCTGACCTCGCTGCCGCGCTTGGGCTGCCCCTATCGGAGCTGGTAGACGAGCCGACAAAGCGGCATGGGGCTGGACGTCGGCGGCTCCAGTTGGAGGCCAGCCTAATCGAGCATATCCGAGGTATGGATGACGCCATGCTGGCGATCGCCGTCGAACAGGTCGCCATCTTGAGCAGGACGTCTGCGAAGACCTGACCTGATCGCTAACGCCATGACTAGAAGACTGGCGCTGACATCGCTATAAGCGGCTCCATCAGTTCTCGGTCAGCCGCTTGATCAGGCTCGTGGTCCACGCGGGTAAGCGAGTCTTCAGGTCGGCCTCATAGCTTTGGCTGAGCGGCCGGGTATCCGGCGCGTCCCTGAAATCAAAGCCCTCGGGCCGCGTCCGGATAAGTTCGTGGACTCGGAAGGGGCTTTCTCTAGCCGGAGTTTGTCGGTCGTGCAGGCATCGGCTCCCGAACTGACCATCGCTTCGTTCCGCTGAACTCTCAAGTCCGCACCAACTAGAGTTGGCGGCGCAATCCGCCACCGCCATCACAGGCGCCAAGAGTATTTGCGAACCAGATTCAGATCCTTCCATTCCCACTTCTTGAGCCCATCAACGCTCTTTCTGACGGCCACTTCCTCTCGACGCTCGAGCATCTGCGTGAGGCGCGGATTGGCTTTCTCATGAGCCAAGAGCGCGTCATGGTGGAGCTTCGCAAGGAAGCGCTGGCTCGGCGCATGCCCTTGAACAGCCTTCGCTCGGATTGAGAGGAGGATGGCCAGATTGACCGACATCATCTGCGTGCCTGTCGGTGTTCTGACCGAGATGACCTCCTCGGTGACTGCCAGAACGTCTCGTCGAAACTGGCGGTCTGAAAGCGCGCGTTGGTGCTTGCTCCTCGGCCGACCCATTGGATTGCCGGAACGCCCTTTCGCGAACTGCCCCTTGGCTGTCCGAGACTGGCTCTTCGGGAAGATTTCCTCGTCGTCCATCAGACGAACTCCTCGGTCGCCGTGGCGGGCGTGTCCTCGAGCTTGGCTTCCCGGCCGGTCGCCGCTTCCCAGCGCTGGATGGCGATATCGACATAGGTCGGGTCGATCTCGATCCCCGGCACTGACGGCCTGATCGCTCAGCGGCGACCAAGGTCGTGCCGGAGCCGAGGAAAGCGTCGAGTACCAGACCTCGACGCTTGGTGACGTCCTTGATGGCGTCGGACACCAGGGCGACCGGCTTGACGGTCGGATGCCAGTCGAGCTCCCCGCTGCGGGTACCGCCGCTGTTGACGGACTGATAGTCCCATACGTTCGTTCGGTTGCGGCCATGTCTGCCCAGCTCAACGGCGTTGAAATGCTGCGCGTCGCCGACCTGGTAGACAAAAACCAGCTCGTGCTTGGACCGATAGAGCGAGCCCATGCCGGCATTGGACTTATTCCAGATGCACAGGTTCAGCAGGTCGCCGTAGACTTGATCGCCAGCGTGTTGCAGGTGGCGGGCATGGCGCCAATCCATGCAGACGAAATGCACGGCGCCGTCGCGTGACACCGAGGCGCAGGCGCCAAGCGTTTGCTGAAGGAAGCGCTCGAACTCGGTGTCGCTCATTTCACCCGAGGCCATGGCGAACTCGCGATGTTTGCTGCGCACGTTTGCGTGTCCCTGGATCGAGACATTGTAAGGCGGATCGAGGAATGCAGCGTCGATCTTGACGTCGGGTCCAACGACGCGCGCCAGGAACTCCAGATCGCGACAGTCGCCACAGCCGATCCGGTGATCGCCCAAAATCCAGATATCGCCGAGCTTGGCCCGCGGAGCGTCAGCGGGCGGGGGCAGGTGCGTATCATCAGTGTTGGCGCCCGGCTTTTGATCGAGCATGACGTCGATTTCGCCGACGGTGAAGCCCGTCAGTTCAAGGTCGATCTCGATCTCTGAGGATTGGATGTCCACCATTAACTCGCGCAGCAGATCCTGATCCCATCCCGACTTCTGAGCGATCCGGTTGTCGAAAATCCGCAAAGTCTTCTTCCGAGCCTCATCGAGACCCGACAGCATGATAATGGGCACGTGCTCCAGCCCGCACTTTTTCGCGGCCTGCGACCGTCCGTGACCGGCGATGATGATCATCCGCTCATCGACCAGGATCGG
>DPSI01000097.1:0-354 GCA_003527165.1 Pseudomonas sp. | reverse complement strand
CGATAGACGATCTCAAGCGCACGGGTTGGCGCGTCCACGGCGAGCATGGCGAAACTCCTGGAAATGGATCGGAATCTGCGCCGGCCCCTTAGGCCAACTCGCTCAGACGCCTAGCGTCTCCGCGGCTCAGAGGTGTTTCCCGAAAAGCAGCGGCCGGCCTAGCCAGACGCGTGTACGGGGACGGCAGGGGCGCCGACATCGGGCTGTCCACCGGGCTGCCTGATGTCGGCAACCTATCAAAGGGCGCAGCCCCGTCAACTGTATTCTTCAATATGCATATGATCCGAACGAGCTAACAATGAGTGTTTATAAGATGTCAGCTTGGTTGTCGTGAGTTCGGATTGGACTTCAGAT
>DPSI01000350.1:356-5881 GCA_003527165.1 Pseudomonas sp. | reverse complement strand
GCGTGTCGCCGGGATCGCCATGCCGATGAGAATCAGCAATGGAATAATGGTCCAGAGCACCTCGACTCGGGTGTTCTCGTGGAAATGCGCCGACTCCAGCCGCTTGGACCGCCGGTGAGCGAACATCGACCAGAACATCGCTGCGAACACCAGCACGCCGATGATCACGCAGATCCAGAAAATGGTCATATGCAAATCGAACACGGAACGACTGACTTCCGTGGCACCGGAGCGCATATTCACGTCCCAGGCCGCTTGGGCCTGGCCGAATAGCGACCACAGCCCAATCCCCATCCAGACTCGTGGATGTCGCGACATTGCGGGTTCCCCTTATGGTTCTTGTTATCCCGCCGACCGCCTGTCCGGCCGCAGAGCAGAGCAAACGCTCGCTACGACGGCCTGACCACGCTCCGATCTGGCTCCCCCCAATTCCTGGTTGCCAGTCCTCGCTTTGCACGCGCAGTCGGATTCAATCGGTACGCTTACGATCGGAGTATAGACAGCGATCCCGGACTGGCAATTTCCTCAGCTACTCGGGTTCGCTTCCGCTGCTCGAGGCTGATCGTTCTTCTTCACACCGCGAATATTCATCAATGCCAGACACACCTGCAGCGTGATCAATGCCCAGGCCTGGGCGTGCCAGCCCCAGATCACCCAGAGCAGGTTACTCAGTAAAAAACACCAGAATCCCACCGTGCGACGGCCTGGCCTCAGCGAGCCGATCAGCCACGCCGCCAGGACCGTGACCACCATCGCCGGCCATTGCAGCAGATCGATATAAATGTCCAACCCAGTCCTCCAGAACGAACCGCAGCGCATCGGTTCGCCGATGCGCTGCTAAAAGGGAGGCGTTCAAAGCGCGCCCTTACCAGAGAATGAGGGGCTCGCCGCTGTGATTAGTTCCCCTCGACCAGACCGGCGAGATGCGCCGCCTGCCGGCGCGTGCAGCCGAGGTCGTCAGAGCAACGACATCTGCGAGCCTGGCACGGCGAAACGGCTGCAATCCAGGCCGTAGTTCTGATCACGGCGGTTGTAGCCCAACCGCTTGCAGGCGAGCTGGAAGCGCTGGGCGAGCAGTTGCGCGAACTGCCCCTCGCCGCGCATGCGGCTGCCGAAGCGGCTGTCGTAATCCTTGCCGCCGCGCGATTGCCGAACCAGGCTCATGACATGGGCTGCGCGCTGCGGGAAGTGCTCCTGCAACCACTCATCGAACAGCGTTGCGACTTCATGGGGCAGGCGCAGCAGGACATAACCGGCCGAACGTGCGCCCGCGTCCCGCGCCGCTTCGAGCATGCGTTCCAGCTCCATGTCATTGATCATCGGAATCATCGGTGCACACATCACGCTGACCGGCACGCCCGCCTCGTTCAAGGTACGCAATACCCGCAGCCGCGCCGAGGGCGAGGCCGCGCGCGGCTCCATGATGCGCTTCAGTTCGTCGTCCAGCGTGGTCAGGCTGACCGAGACGCTGACCAGCCGCTGCTCAGCCAGCGGCACCAGCAGATCGAGATCACGCAGCACCAGCGAGCCCTTGGTGATGATGTGCACCGGGTGCTTGAAGCGCAGCAGGATCTCCAGCGCCTGGCGTGTCAGCCGCTGTTCGCGCTCCAGCGGTTGATAGGCATCGGTGTTGACCCCCAGCGCGATGGGCTGTGGCACGTAGCCGGGCTTACTCAGCTCCTGCTCAAGGCGCTCGGCGAGGTTGGTCTTGGCGATTAGCCGGGTCTCGAAATCGATCCCCGGCGACAGATCCCAGTAGGCATGGCTGGGCCTGGCGAAGCAGTAGATGCAGCCATGCTCGCAGCCGCGATAGGGATTGACCGAACGATCGAAACCGACATCCGGCGACTGGTTGCGGGTGAGCACGGTTTTGGCCGTCTCGATACGCACTTCGGTGGCGCGGGTTGGTGGTACGTCCTGCTCCCAACCGTCGTCATAGGCCTCGCTGCGAGTCGGGGCGAAACGATTGTCCGGATTGATCGCGGTGCCGCGGCCGCGCGGCGTGCTTTTCGGCGGGACCATGGGAAGCTCCGATAACTGTATAAAGATACAGTACCAGAACCAGGCGCCGCATCGCCAACCCCACCAAGCCCGCCCGTCGCCGTGGGATGGGCCGCGCTTCAACGATCCACCGCAACAGCCGCTGCCCGACCAATCGGTGGATGCAAAACGACGTCCGCCCTACGTCACCGTCACCTCAAGATCACGGGGCGCCGTGTCAGGTCAGGCGACGCACCTGCACCGTCGCGTAGCCATCGCCGCGGTCGCCGATCAGCTGGATAACGCCGCGCTGCGCCAGTTCGCGCGCGCGCCAGTAGAGGAACATGTCGGTGGCGAAGAACCCGTCGCAGCGGCCCATCACCTCAGCCATGGCGCGAGCCAGGGGCATCTCATCATAGGTACAGGCGGCGCTCAGTTCATGATCGATGCGCGTTGGGTCTTCACCCACGAAACGCCCATCCGTCCAGCGCCGTATTGCCGCATTCTCCTGCACGGCAGCGCGCCATTGGCTGGTGAGTTCGGCAATCCTCCCCGGCTCGACGGTGCGCGGCTGATACAGCGCTGCCAAGGCATCCGGCGTGTGCATGGACACCGCCATCCGCGTGCCGACCCGGCTGTCACCGGTGCCGCACACGACTTCACGGAACGGCAGCGCCGAGCCTTCCAGTGCCGCCGCCACGCGAGCCAGCATCAATTGCTCTGACGCACTGTCGCCATGCCAGACCGTCACCGGCCGCGACTGGCTGGCCAGCCCAGCCAACCACTCGGCATCGGTAGCAATCCCTGCGAAATCCGGATGCGGCACCAACGCAGCGGGCCAGACGCCTTTCCAGAACGCCACACGCTCCGCGCAGGGCGGGGATTCGATATCGGCAAGCGGCCCGACGGCGAGGTCGTCGCGCAATACACGGACTTCGTCGCCCTCACCCAGCAGCGGCCGGACGCTGTCGGCGGCGAGGTCGCCACAGGCGAGATGCCACATGGGCGAACCTCCCGCCGATCAGCCTGGTTTTTTCTTCAGCTTCGGATTAGGGAAGAACTGCACCGCCTGCACCTGCGGGTCGGCCGCCTTCGGCTTGGCCTGGTTGACTCGCGTGCCCAGCTCCGAGGGCACCGATTGGCCCTGCGCGTTGAGGGTATCGGCGTAGCCGCATTCGACGCATTCGCGATGCGGAACGCCGTCGACGTCCCACATCTTGATGCTGTCGGCGGCGCTGCACGCCGGGCACACGGCCCCGGCGATGAAGCGCTTGGGGGTTACCTTGGGGCTGTCGCTCATGCCACGTCCTCGCTCAGGCCGAGGTGGCGCAGCAGCGCGTCGGTAGACGGCTCGCGGCCTCGGAAATCGACGAACAGCACCATCGGCTCCTGGGAACCGCCGCGCGCCAGAATCGCGTCGCGGAAGGCGCGGCCGGTCTCGGGATTGAACACGCCCTCCTCCTCGAAACGCGAGAAAGCGTCGGAGGACAGCACCTCGGCCCACTTGTAGCTGTAGTAACCGGCGGCGTAACCACCGGAGAAAATGTGCGCGAAGCTGTTGGGGAAGCGGTTGCTGGCCGGCGGACGCATCACCGAGACCTCGTCGCGGATGCCTTCCAACACCTCAAGCACGCTGCGGCCGTCGCCGTGGGTGGCGTGCAGTTCGAAATCGAACAGCGAGAACTCCAGCTGACGCACCATCATCAGGCCGGACTGGAAGTTCTTCGCGGCCAGCATCTGGTCCAGCTTGTCCTGTGGCAGGCGTTCGCCGGTCTGGTAATGACCGGAGATCAGCCCCAGGCCTTCCGGATCCCAACACCAGTTCTCCATGAACTGACTCGGCAACTCCACCGCATCCCAGGCCACGCCGTTGATGCCCGACGCCCCGGCATGCTCGACCTGGGTCAACAGGTGGTGCAGGCCATGGCCGAACTCATGAAACAACGTGGTGACTTCATCATGGGTCAGCAGCGCCGGACGCTCGCCCACCGGCGGCGTGAAGTTGCAGACCAGGTTGGCCACCGGCGTCTGCAGCGTGCCGAGGCAGGTGCGGCGCTTGTCGCGGGCGCCATCCATCCAGGCGCCGCCACGCTTGTTGGGCCGCGCATAGAGATCGAACAAGAAGCGCCCGACGTGCTCGCCCTTCTCGCGGATCTCGAACAGGCGCACGTCCGGGTGCCAGCTGTCGAAGTCTTCCAGCTCGTGGATTTCGATGCCGTACAAGCGCTTGACGATGGCGAACAGGCCGGACAGTACTTTGTCGATCGGGAAGTAGGCGCGCAGTTCTTCCTGATTCAGGCTGTAGCGTTGCTGGCGCAGCTTCTCGCCGAAGTAGTTGACGTCCCAGCTCTGCAAGTCACTGACGCCCTGCTCAGCGGCGAAGGCGCGCAGTTCCTTGAGGTCACGCTCGGCGAACGGCTTGCTGCGCCTGGCGAGATCGCGCAGGAAGCCCAGCACCTGATCGGTGCTTTCGGCCATCTTGGTCGCCAGCGACAGCTCGGCGTAATTGCCGAAGCCCAGCAGTTTGGCCAGTTCCTGGCGCAGGTCGAGGATCTGCTCCATCACCGGGCCATTATCGAACTGACCGGCGTTCGGTCCCTGGTCGGACGCGCGCGTGGCGTAGGCGACATAGACCTCTTCGCGCAACGCACGGTTGTCGGCGTAGGTCATCACCGCGTAGTAGCTGGGAAATTCCAGGCTGATCAGCCAGCCGTCAAGCTCCTTGGCGTTGGCCGCTTCGGCCATCTGCGCCTTGGCCGAATCGGTGATGCCGGCCAGCAGGCTTTCGTCGGTGATGTGCTTGGTCCAGGCCTGGGTGGCATCGAGCAGCTGGTTGGAGAAGGTGCTGCCCAACTCGGCGAGCTTCATGCGGATCGCGCCGAAACGCTGCTGTTCGGCTGGCGGCAGGTCGATGCCGGACAGACGGAAGTCACGCAGCGCGTGTTCGATGATGGTTTTCTGCGCCACATCGAAGCCGTCGGCCTCGGGGCTCAGCGACAGCGCCTGGTAGGCGGCGAACAGATCGGCGTTCTGCCCGAGTTCGGTGGCATAGGCGGACAGCTTGGGCAAACAGGCCTCGTAGGCGCTGCGCAATTCGGCGTTGTTGCGCACCGCGTTGAGGTGGCTGACCGGGCCCCAGGCGCGGCTGAGGCGCTCGTTCATCTCATCCAGGCCGACCACCAGAGTCGACCAGTCGAGGCTTTCAGCCGGACGGCTGAGCAGTTCCTGCAAAGCGACGCGGTTATCACCGAGGACGGTGTCCACCGCCGGCTCGACATGCTCCGGGCGAATCTCGGAATAGGGCGGCAGGTCGAAATCCCGAAGCAGCGGATTGGTATCGGTCACGGCAGTTGCCCCTTGAGAAATAATCACCCGTGCATGTTAAAGACAAATGCCCGACCGCGCAGCCTGGTTTCTACGCTCCTCGTCAGGGCAGTGAGGCCTCTGACGTCGGCGTCTCTTCGCGGCGTGCGTAGCGCTGGGCAAGCACCGCACAGACCATCAGCTGAATCTGATGGAAAATCATCAACGGCAGAATGATCATC
>DPSI01000350.1:0-191 GCA_003527165.1 Pseudomonas sp. | reverse complement strand
TGGCGAGAAACTGCGTCAGCCACAGCACGATGGCCAGCAACAGGCAGCAGGCCAGCACCAGCCCCAGCAGATGCACAAGCGGCACCAACTGCCAGAGCCCTTCGACCACGGCGCCGCTGAAGGCGACATAGATCACCAGCAGGATCGAGCCCTGGTCGACGCTCTTCAGCCAGCCCTTGTTGCGCGTTACC
>DPSI01000273.1 GCA_003527165.1 Pseudomonas sp. | reverse complement strand
GGTTTCCACCACGCACACGCTGGTCGGTGCGGTACTGGGCGTGGGGATCGCTCGTGGTATCGGCGCGCTCAACCTGGGCGTGATCGGCAAGATCTTCATGTCCTGGCTGATCACGCTACCGGTCGGTGCAGCGTTGTCGATCCTGTTCTTTACCATCCTGCAAGCGATCTTCGTCTGATAGACCACCCCAAGCCCTGCGGCAGTTTTTCGCCTGACGGTGAAACTGCCGCGGGCGTTTCATGTTTCACTGAGCACCTTCGTTCGCGTCTTTCAGGAGGTCGCCGGTGCCCATCCCCTCGCTCAAAGACCAGTTTGCCGCGCTTGTTGCCGCGCCCTCTGTGAGTTGTACCCAGGCACATTGGGATCAGACCAACCGGCCAGTCATCGACCTGCTCGCCGGCTGGCTCGGCGATCTCGGTTTCGCCTGTGAAACGCAGGAAATCTCGCCCGGCAAATTCAATCTGCTTGCCAGCTACGGCACCGGACCGGGCGGCCTGGTGCTGGCCGGGCACAGCGACACCGTACCCTTCGATGCCGAGCTGTGGACGGCCGACCCACTGCGGCTACGCGAAGCCGACGACCGCTGGTACGGCCTCGGCAGCTGCGACATGAAGGGCTTCTTCGCGCTGATCATCGAAGCCGTGCTGCCGCTGCTCGACCAGCCGTTCAGGCAGCCGCTGCTGATCCTCGCCACCTGCGACGAGGAGAGCTCCATGTCCGGCGCCCGTGCGCTGGCCGAGGCCGGCCGGCCGTTGGGTCGGGCCGCGGTGATCGGCGAGCCCACCGGGTTACGGCCGGTGCGCCTGCACAAGGGCATCATGATGGAGGGCATCGAGATTCACGGGCAGAGCGGCCACTCTTCTAACCCCGATTTCGGCCACAGCGCGCTGGAAGCGATGCACGACGTGATGGGCGAACTGCTGGCGTTGCGCCGCGAGTGGCAGCATCAATACAACAATCCGCTGTTCGACGTGGCGCAGCCGACGCTCAACCTGGGCTGCATCCACGGCGGCGACAACCCCAACCGCATCTGCGGCCAGTGTTCGCTTGAGTACGACCTGCGGCCGCTACCGGGTATGCAGCCGGAGCATTTACGCGAGGCCATTGCCCAGCGCTTGCGCCCGGTGGCGGAAAGGCGTCAGGTAAAGATCGACCTGACGCCGCTGTTCCCCAGTGTGCCGGCCTTCGATCAGCCCGCCGGTGGCGAGTTGGTCAGGCTAGCCGAGCGGCTGACCGGCCACGTCGCCGAGGCAGTGGCCTTCTCCACCGAAGCACCTTATCTTCAGCAGCTTGGCTGCGAGACGCTGGTGCTCGGCCCGGGCGATATCGCCTGTGCGCACCAGCCGGACGAATACCTGGACCTCGACAGAATCGAACCCACTGTAAGGCTGTTGCGTGCAATGATCGAACACTACTGCCTGCAACCGGCGAGCCGAGGATAGGAGCAGGTTCGGCGATTCTGAATCGCAGTATGAATTTGCTCCCTGCATCACTTACCCGACCCGGCTTCCGGACTGAAAAAGAGCGGTTACCTAAGGCTTCTGCAATGCACAACTACGTCACCTGGCTTCGCGACTCATCGCCCTATATCAACTCGCACCGCGACCGCACCTTCGTGGTCATGCTGCCTGGCGACAGTCTGGAGCATCCCAACTTCGCCAATATCGTCCATGACTTGGTACTGCTGCACAGCCTCGGCGTGCGCCTGGTGCTGGTGTTCGGTTCGCGCCCGCAGATCGAGGCGCGACTGGCGGCCCGCGGGATTCAGCCGCGCTTCCACCGTGACCTGCGTATCACCGATTCGGCCACGCTGGAATGCGTGATCGACGCCGTCGGCCATATGCGCATCGCCCTAGAGGCCCGGCTGTCGATGGACATGGCCGCCTCGCCAATGCAGGGCGCACGGCTGCGCGTGGCCAGCGGCAACTTCGTCACCGCGCGGCCGATCGGCGTGCTCGATGGTGTGGATTTCCACCATACCGGGGAAGTGCGTCGCGTCGACCGCAAGGGCATCGGCCGCTTGCTGGATGAGCGCACCATCGTGCTGCTGTCGCCGCTGGGGTATTCACCGACCGGGGAGATTTTCAATATCGCCTGTGAAGATATCGCCACCCGCGCCGCCATCGACCTGCAGGCCGACAAGCTGGTGCTCTACGGCTCCGAGCGTGGCCTGCGTGACGAAGCCGGCAAGCTGGTGCGCGAGCTGCGTCCTCCACAGATCCCGGCGTACCTCGAGCGCCTCGTTGGTACCTATCAGGCCGAGCTGCTCGACGCCGCGGCGCAAGCCTGTAAAGGCGGTGTGCGGCGCAGCCACGTGATCAGCTATGCCGAGGACGGTTCGCTGCTCAACGAACTTTTCACCCGTGACGGTGGGGACGGTACCCTGGTGACCCAGGAGCAGTTCGAGCAACTGCGCGAGGCGACCATTGAAGATGTCGGCGGACTGATCGACCTGATCACACCGCTGGAAGAGCAGGGCATCCTCGTGCGGCGTTCCCGCGAAGTGCTGGAGCGGGAAGTGGAGCAATTCAGCATCGTCGAGCGCGACGGGCTGATCATCGCCTGTGCGGCGCTGTATCCGATCGCCGATTCCGATGCGGGAGAGCTGGCCTGCCTGGCGGTGAATCCCGAATATCGTCATGGCGGCCGCGGTGACGAGCTGCTCGAGCGCATCGAAGCGCGGGCGCGCAAGCTGGGGTTGAAAACCCTGTTCGTGCTCACCACCCGTACGGCGCACTGGTTCCGCGAACGCGGCTTCGAGCCCAGCGGCGTGGAGCGCCTACCGGCCGCGCGGGCTTCGCTCTACAACTTCCAGCGCAACTCGAAGATCTTCGAGAAAAGGCTGTAAAGTCGGAAAAAGCGCCGGAGGCTCGACACGCGGCGAATACCGAAGCCACGCCGCGGCAGCATACAACCGGCGCTAGTTCTGTAGGGTGGGCTTCAGCCCGCCAGGGATTGGCACTGGCGAGCAACAGGCCAGGCCAGGCCTTGAAGCGGCGTTTAGAAGCAAGTGGTGGGCTAAAGTGGAGCGCCGCCGGACCCACCTTATGCGATCTTTCGGCTGCTCCTACTGCGTCAGGCTGCGCTGGTAATCCTCGACGAAGCTGTCGAAGTCCTGGGTATCGCCTGCTTCCATCTCGGCCTGCTGTGCCAGCGAGTCGCGTGCAGCCCCGCCGAACCAGGCCATGTCGGCTTCGGACAATGCGCGGCTACGGAAGCGGTCGGCGTGCTGGTGGGTCTGACGTAGGGCGAACTGGCTGAAGCTTTCGCCGTTACGATGCAGTTCTTCGAGTACGCGAGCGGAGGGGGTCAAGCTGCTGTCGGCGACCTTCGCCTGTTGTTCGGCGACGGCGCGGGCATGCTGGTCGCCGCCGTGGCTGCGGTCCAGCAGTTCGGCGACCTGCCCGATTTCCGCGATCAGCTCGCTCGCCCACCTCTGCAGACTGACGGCCTCGCCGCAGCGGCGCAGTTCCAGCCCGGGTTTGCGGCCTTCCTTGACCACCTTGAGGAAGTTGTCGCTGCTGGCCCGACATTCACCCTCGACCAGACATGGGCTCTGCTGCAGCGTACAGAACAGCAGGAAGGCATCGAGGAAGCGCGCTTCACTGACATCGATGCCCAGCGGCAGGAAGGGATTGATATCCAGGCAGCGCACTTCGATGTATTGGATGCCGCGTGCGCGCAGGGCATGCAATGGGCGCTCGCCGGTGGCGGTGACACGCTTGGGGCGGATGTTCGAGTAGTACTCGTTCTCGATCTGCAGAATATTGGTGTTGAGTTGTTGCCAGTTGCCGTCGGCGTCCTTGGTGCCCAGCGCCGCGTAATCGGGGTACGGCGTCGAGACCGCCTTGTGCAGACTGCTGGTGTAGCTCGGCAGGTCATCGTAGCAGGGCGTCAGGCCGGCCTGGGCGTTGCTCTGGTAGCCCAGATCGCTCATCCGCAGGCTGGTGGCGTAGGGCAGGTAAAGCGTGTGCTCGTCGAGCTGCTCCAGCTGGTGCGCACGGCCGCGCATGAAGCTCGCGTCCAGCGCTGGCGAGGCACCGAAGAGATACATCAGCAGCCAGCTGTAGCGGCGAAAGTTGCGGATCAGCGCGATATAGCGCGAGGACTGGTAGTCCTGCTGCGCGCGATCGTCGCCCTCATCGGCTTGTAGGACGGACCACAGCGCCTCGGGCAGCGAGAAGTTGTAATGAATGCCGGCGATGCATTGCATGGTCTTGCCGTAACGCAGCGCCAGACCCTGGCGGTAGACGTATTTCAGTCGACCGATATTGGAGCTGCCGTATTCGGCGATCGGGATCTGCGCCTCGTCCGGCAGATGCCCCGGCATCGACGGGCTCCAGAGGAACTCGCCGTCCAGCTTGCTGTAGGTGTAGCGATGGATGGCGTCGAGCTCGGCCAGCGTCTTGGCTGGGTCGGTCTCGGTGCCGGTGATGAATTCCAGCAGCGCTTCGGAATAGTCCGTGGTGATCTTCGGGTGGGTCAGCGCCGAACCCAGCGCTCGCGGGTGCGGCGTCAGGGCCAGCTGTCCATCGTTGTCGACACGCAGGCATTCGCGCTCGATCCCATGCAGGCATTGCGAGAGCAGCGACAGGTTATGGTGCTCGGCCAGCAACGCCAGGCGGTGGGAGAGAAGATCGCTCAATTGGGGATTCCTTCACGCATCAGTCGGCACAATATGGGGGTGGATCGCACGCTCTACAAGAGGCCGTCAGCGTTGGACCGCGCACCGCTGCAGAGCGTTTCCAGCGAACCCCCACGCCAGGCGAACGGGCACATGCCTCACAGGCAGGCGAAGGTCGCCTGCGCCTTGGCTACCAGCTTCTCGCCCTGGTGAACTTCGGCTTCGAGAACCTGCGTGCGTCGCCCGCCATGCACCACCCAGGCGCGACAAAGCAACTCACCGTCCGTTACCGGGCGGATGTAGTTAACCTTGCATTCCAGCGTCACGCTGTTTGGTTCGCCGTCATTGAGGCTATGGCTGGCCTGGCCCATGGCCGTGTCGATCAGCGAGAACAGCGCACCGCCGTGCAGCTTGCCGTGCAGATTGCGCAGGCCGTCGTGCATCTCCAGGCGCAGCACCGCTTCGCCGCCTTCAGCCTTGAGGATTTCCAGGCCCAGCAGACGCCCGAAGGCACTGCTGCTTCCCACCGCTTCGACTTCGCGCACGCTTATTTCCTCAGGCTTTTGGCATTGGCGAACAGCGCCGCCATGGCATTGTTGGCCGGGGCCGGCTTGGACTCGGGCTTGGCCGGCTTGCGCTCACCGCGCGCTTGGCCGCCACGGTTGTGGCCGCCGCCGCGCATGTTGTCCGCTTTCTCGCCCGGGGTGTCGCTCATGCGCATGGACAGGCCGACGCGCTGACGCGGGATGTCCACTTCCATGACCTTGACCTTGACGATGTCGCCGGCCTTGACCACTTCATAGGGATCCTTGACGAATTTCTCCGATAGCGCGGAGATGTGCACCAAACCGTCCTGGTGCACGCCGATGTCGACGAAGGCACCGAAGTTGGTCACGTTGGTCACCACGCCTTCGAGCACCATGCCCGGCTGCAGATCGCTGAGCTTTTCCACGCCGTCCTGAAACTCGGCGGTCTTGAATTCGGGGCGCGGGTCGCGGCCGGGTTTTTCCAATTCCTGGAGGATGTCGCTGACGGTGACCCGGCCGAAGCTTTCGTCGGTGAACTGCTTCGGGTCGAGGCGCTTGAGAAACGCCGAGTCGCCGATCAGCGAACGGATATCGCGACCGGTGTCCTGGGCGATGCGGGTGACCAGCGGATAGGTTTCCGGATGCACGGCTGAGGCATCCAACGGGTTGCTGCCGTTCATCACGCGCAGGAAGCCGGCGGCCTGCTCGAAGGTCTTGTCGCCCAGGCGCGGCACCTTCTTCAGCTCGCTGCGCGCAGCGAAGGCGCCGTTGGCGTCACGATAGGCGACTATGTTCTGTGCCAGCGTGGTGTTCAGGCCGGAAATCCGGGCCAACAGCGCCACCGAGGCGGTGTTGACGTCGACGCCGACGGCGTTCACGCAATCCTCGACCACGGCGTCCAGCGAGCGTGCCAGCTTTAACTGGGACACGTCGTGCTGGTACTGGCCGACGCCGATGGCCTTGGGTTCGATTTTCACCAGCTCGGCCAGCGGGTCCTGCAGGCGGCGGGCGATGGAGACCGCGCCACGGATCGACACGTCCAGGTCCGGGAATTCCTTGGCCGCCAGTTCCGAGGCCGAATACACCGAGGCGCCTGCTTCGGAGACCATGACCTTGGTCAGCTTGAGGCCCGGCACCTGCTTGATCAGGTCGGCGGCGAGCTTGTCGGTTTCGCGGCTGGCGGTGCCGTTGCCGATGGCGATGAGGTCGACGCCATGCTTAGCGCAGAGCCTGGCCAGCACAGCCAGGGTGCCGTCCCAGTCGTTGCGCGGGGCGTGCGGATAGACGGTGGCGGTATCGAGCAGCTTGCCGGTGGCATCGACCACGGCCACCTTGCAGCCGGTGCGCAGCCCCGGATCGAGGCCGAGGGTGGCGCGTGGACCGGCCGGCGCGGCGAGCAGCAGATCATGCATGTTGCGGGCGAATACGCCGATGGCATCGTCTTCGGCCTTTTCGCGCAACTCGCCGAGCAGATCGGTTTCCAGATGGGTGTAGAGCTTGACCTTCCAGGTCCAGCGCACCACCTCACCGAGCCACTTGTCCGCCGCACGGCCACGGTTGGCGATGCCGAAGCGCTCGCCGATCATCACTTCGCCCGGGTGCATGGTTCCGGGTGTCTCATCGCCGACCTTTAGGCTGACGCTGAGTACGCCTTCGTTGCGGCCGCGGAAGATCGCCAGGGCGCGGTGCGAAGGCACGCTCTTGAGCGCCTCGTCGTGCTCGAAATAGTCGCTGAACTTGGCGCCTTCGTTTTCCTTGCCCGGCACCACGTGTGCACTCAGGGTGGCGTTGTGGGTCAGGAAGTCGCGCAGCTTGGCCAGCAGGTCGGCGTCCTCGGCGAAGCGTTCCATGAGGATGTACTTGGCGCCTTCGAGTACGGCCTTGGTGTCGGCGAAGCCCCTCTCGGCATCGACGAAGCGCGCGGCCTCGGTTTCCGGATTCAGCTCGGGGTCGGCGAATACCGCATCGGCCAGTTCGCCGAGGCCGGCTTCCAGGGCGATCTGGCCCTTGGTGCGGCGCTTCTGCTTGTACGGTAGGTAGAGGTCTTCGAGGCGGGTCTTGGTGTCGGCGAGGTCGATCTCGCGCTTCAGCTCAGGGGTCAGCTTGCCCTGTTCCTCGATGCTGGAGAGGATCGACGCGCGGCGGTCATCCAGCTCGCGCATATACCGCAGACGCCCTTCCAGCAAACGCAGCTGGGTGTAGTCGAGGCTGCCGGTGACTTCCTTGCGGTAACGGGCGATGAAGGGCACGGTAGACCCCTCGTCGAGCAGCGCCACGGTGGCGGCAACCTGTTGCGGGCGCACGCCCAGTTCAGCGGCGATACGGGAATTGATGCTGTCCATGAACCTACCTGGGTCAGTCAAACCATGCAGGCCGAGCCTGCGCGAAAGGGCGGGATTATAAAGGCAGCTGGAAGCTTGAAGCTGAAAGCTGGAAGAAAAAGCGGCATGTCGCGTCGGGGACGACGCTATCGCTGGTAGGTCGGGTCATGCTTCACCTACCCGGCGAGCGGATCGAAGCCAGAAGAAATGCTTGGCACCTGCTTGGCAAGGGCTCAGATGTTCTTCCAGCTTCTGGCTGCTTCCTCCGCAAAATCTGCTAACAATGGCTGTCAGTTGCGTTTGTCCCACTGCGCGCATAATGCGCTGATGATTTTTCCGGGGGTTTCCATGAGCAGCACTGCGTCCGCCAGCGAAGGCGAAAAGATCCTGATAGTCGATGACGACGCGCGTCTGCGGCGCCTGCTCGAGCGCTTTCTTGACGAGCAGGGCTATCGCGTACGAACCGTGGAAAGCGCCGAGCAGATGGATCGTCTGCTCAGCCGTGAACTGTTCCATCTGGTCGTGCTGGATCTGATGATGCCCGGTGAGGATGGCCTTTCCGCCTGCGGTCGGCTGCGCGCGAGCGGCAATCAGATCCCGATCATCATGCTCACCGCCAAGGGCGATGAGGCCAGCCGGATTCAGGGGCTGGAGCAGGGTGCCGACGATTACCTGGCCAAACCCTTCAACCCGCGCGAGCTGCTGGCGCGGATTCGCGCGGTGCTGCGCCGACAGGCGCCGCAGGTCCCGGGTGCGCCGGGCAGCGAAGACCAGACGGTGACATTCGGCGATTACGAACTGTTTCTTGGTACACGCGAGCTGAAGAAGGGCGATCAGATACACATGCTCACCACCGGCGAATTCGCCGTGCTCAAGGCGCTGGTTCAGCACGCCCGCGAGCCGCTGACCCGCGACAAGCTGATGAATCTGGCTCGCGGTCGCGAGTGGGATGCCCTGGAGCGTTCCATCGACGTGCAGATTTCCCGCCTGCGTCGGTTGATCGAGCCGGACCCATCCAAACCGCGCTACATCCAGACCGTCTGGGGCGTCGGTTACGTGTTCGTGCCGGACGGCAATAAGTGAGGTCGCAAGCTTCAAGCTTCAAGCTG
>DPSI01000354.1 GCA_003527165.1 Pseudomonas sp. | reverse complement strand
AACGGCCATAGCCACTGAATCAGCAGGATCTTTCGACCGCCGGCAAATGCGCGGGACACCAGCCACATCACCACTAACGGCATCAGCCATCCCAACAGGACGTGGTAATTCGCCGTGGCCGCGGCCAGCTCACCACCGCTGAAGGGCGTGACCGCCAGCTGCGGCAGGATCGGCGTACCCACGGCGCCAAAGGAAACTCCGACGGCATGTCCGATGAGCGCGATGCTCACCGCCTCGACGCGGCCAAATCCGGCGCTAACCAGAAACGGCGCAGCCAGCGCCACGGAGGTACCGAAACCGGCCGCCCCTTCGATGAACAGAACAAAGAACCAGGCCACCAGCAGCGCCACGATGCGCGGGTCGTCGGATAGCCGTCCCATTGCCTCGCGCAGCACATCGATTGCACCGGTGCGCGTCTGCAACTCATGAATGCACAGCGCCGGAAAGATGATCCAGAGAATCGTCAACGCCAGAAACAGCGCTTCGCCCAAGGCACCCACCGTGGCAATCCCAGCGCCCAACTCAGGCAACACGCGGCTGCCGTAACCGAAGCCCAGCCAGGCAATGACCAGCGCCAGCAACAGTCCGGTGCTGCCGGCGCGGGCGGCGGACCAGCGACACCCGACCATCAGCACCAGAATGGTCAGGATGGGCAGTGCAGCGAGACCGGCCAGCAACACGGTCAAGCCCATCAAACCAGCTTGTCGGCAGTGACCCGATGCAGGATTCCGTTACCCGATTCGAAAGCAGTGATGTTTGCCAGTGTGGTCTCGGCAATATTGTTCATGGCTTCGCTGGTGAAAAACGCCTGATGCCCGGTGATCAGCACGTTGGGGAAGGTGGTCAGGCGCATAAACTGGTCGTCGCTAATCACACGCTGAGAAAGATCCTGGAAGAACAAATGCTCTTCCTCTTCGTAGACGTCGAGCCCGAGCCGACCGATTTTGCCGCTCTTGAGCCCTTCTATCACCGCCTTGGTATCGATCACCCGGCCCCGCCCGGTGTTGATCAGCATGACGCCATCTTTCATCTGCGCGACTGCCCCCGCATCAATCAGGTGATCGGTTTCGGGGGTCAGCGGGCAATGCAGGGAAAGGATGTCCGCGTCGCCCAGCAGCCGCTCCAGCGGAACGTATTCGATGAATCCTTTGGCGTCTGGGCTCGGGTACGGATCGGCCGCCAGTATCTTGCAGCCGAAGCCATGCATGATGTCGGCGAAGATCAGGCCGATCTTGCCGGTGCCGATCACGCCAACGGTCTTGCCGTACAGATCGAAGCCGAGCAGGCCATCGAGGGAAAAGTTGCCTTCACGGACGCGGTTGTAGGCGCGGAAGGTCATACGGTTGAGGCTCAGCACCAATGCCACGGCATGTTCGGCCACCGCGTGAGGTGAATAGGCGGGCACGCGCGCCACAGTCATGCCGAGCCGCTCCGCCTCTGGCAGGTCGACATTATTGAAGCCGGCCGAACGCAAGGCGATCAACTCGGTGCCATTGGCATGCAGCAACTGCAGAACCTCGGCGTCAAGCTTGTCGTTGACGAAAGCGCAGACGCATCTGAAGCCCGTGGCCAGCGTGGCTGTTTCGGCCGTCAACCGAGGATCGAGGAAGACTAAATCGTGCCGGTGCAGCCGATTCGCCTGATCGAGAAAATGGCGGTCATAGGGTTTGGTGCTGAATACGGCGATTCGCATGAGCTTGCCTCCAAGAATGATTGCCGGGCGGAGCCGGCCAACCAACCGCGTGGTCTACGCGTAGGGCAATGATCGGGCTAACGCCAGCAGAACACCTGCATATCAAGCCAGCCCGTCAAAACGCGCATAGGGATTGCTGCACGGTAGCCGATAGCCAAGAAAAGACACCCTTGGATTGGGCTCGTGCTGGCGACGCAGATAATCGGTCGAGACCATGAAATCGGTCAGCAACCGGCGCTCGAAGTTATCTACCCGAAGATCGGTATAGGCACTGCCGACACCGGTCTCCTGACGGATCTTGTACAACCCCATCAGCGCCGTGAGCTTCTCCGAACCATAGTGCCCGGCCATCGCATCGACAAACTTTCGCTGATCTTCCGCGCCCATCTGAAAATTACCGACAAGCTGGTGTAACAGCTCGGGAATGAATACCTGCCGATCCTCATACACCCAGGCTGCCGAACCGGCAGCAGCAAGACCCAGCGTGGCGGCGGATGACAGCAACAACGTACGACGCTTCATGGCATTCCTTAGCTATAGAGCAGATCGGCGGCGCGTATGGACAAGGCCGCGGCGGTCAGACTGGGATTGGCCGGCGAACAGCTCGGGTAAGTTGCCGTCCCCACCACCACCAGATTCCTCATTTGGTGATGCAGCATCTGGCCGTCAACCACCGAGCCGTCACCCGCCTGCCCCATACGCAGCGTGCCTTGAACATGTGACTCGGTCAGGCGCCATTCTCGGAAATTGATCGACTCGACCGGCAGCGGCGCAAGCAGCTTTTCCAGGCTGTCCAAACCGTATTGCACCCCCTTCATTCCGTAATCGGACTCGCCTCGGTAGTCGATGATCGCCTGCCCGCTTTGCGGATCGATGAGGACGCGGTTCTCGACATTCGGCAAATCCTCGCTGACCAGCATCAGCGGCAGCGTCTGGTTCCAGCGGCCACGTTCCGGACGCAGGCCGTAGGGCCAACGATTCTCGAAATAGACCAGGCATGCCGAGTGCTCCTTGCGGAAGTCACCGTCATACAGCGAATAGTTCAGGCCGGTGGTAATCGTGCTTCCATCGAAATTGCCCAGCCCGTCGAGATAGACCTCGACGTTGGCGCCCACCTGCTCATGCAGACCCATGCCGGTTTCGCCGAAGACGATATCCGAGCGCAGCAGGATCGCCGGGCTCTGGATGGCATTGGCGCCCAGCACGAACACGTCACCAAACACCTTGAATTCGGCGCCTTCGGACATGATCGTCGCGCCCTTGATAGTGCTGCCCTCATACTCGAGCGTGCGCACTTCAGTCTTCAGGCAGACATCCACCTTGGGATGGCTGAACAGATGTGGCAGGCCATTCTGAGCGGTGAATTTGGCATTAACCGGGCAACGGTTGCAGGTCGCATTCGCGCAGCAGACGCCCCGGGTGCCCGTCGCGACCCGAGCGCGTCCGGTAGGCATGATGAAATGGCGGTCGGGCATGGCCTCCTTCATCAGCATATCGATCGAGGAGCCCTTGTGCGGTGGCTGGGGGAATGGCTGGCTGCGTGGCAGCACCTTGGCCATGTCCGCATCACCGGCAATCGACATGATCTGCTCGGCCTGGCAGTAGTAAGGCTCGAGGTCGTCGTAGCTCAGCGGCCAATCATTGCCGACACCGTAGCGAGTCCGGATAGCGAAATCGCTGGGGTGTAAGCGCGGGGTCTGCGAGTACCAACAATTCATCCCACCGCCGAGCGCGATGGTGGTGTTCCAGGGCTTCTCGCCGCGATTGTCGTAGGTGGACTCCGGTTTGATCGCGGAACTGCTCTGAGTCTGGATCTGCCAATCCCAGGGATGGAAATCGCCCCACTCGATGATTAATGCGCGCCCGGTAAGGTGCTTCAACGCTTCTGTCAGGAAGAAACTGGAACCAAAACCAGACCCGATAACAACCAACTCATACTGTGCCTTGTCGACATCCCTTGCGCTTACGCGGTTGATTTCCACCAAACTACCCTTTCCATATCGCAACTTTGTCCGCGGACGAGCTGCCTGATCAACAATTCGCACAACCAGTCACATCGCTGCGCGTCGCAAGCACTTCCTAACCGAACTGGGCTCCGCCCATCGGCAGCATTGCCAGCTTAACGAGACCGGCAATAGAGGCTGAAGTTCCAGATTTTCCAGTTCCGATAGCCCTGCTAGGCGCCTCGTAGTTTCGGAGGCGAGGCGCGTCAATCCAGCGATTCGGTCAGCCATCGGCGCACCTTTCGGCGTTCGCGGCGCGACAACAGCTGGTGGGTAAAGGGGCTTTCGGGTATCAGAACGCAGTCTGGGTCGCCGCGTTCATCCAGGCGGAACCGACGAAGAACACCGATCGGGTGACGCTCCGGGCCGTAGAACGCCACCGCCCTGACCTCGAGTATCTGGAACCGGCAATCGCCAACGGGTTTATGGCCGTCCAGCTCGATTCCATGCCGTTCCGCAACGCTGCGCAACATCCCCTGGAAAGTGCCAATGTGGATGAAATCACCACTGCGCAGCGGGCCCTGATGTGTAGTTTGATAGATCGGAAGGTCGGGTGAGGCACCGGCTTCGTCGTCGATGCTCTGCAGGATATCGGTCACATCGACCTCCAGAGCCCTCTTGGACGTCTCGATGGAAACCACTAGCTGATTGATGAACATGGGCTCGGCGCTCATGTTGGAAATCAGGCAGAGCGAACTCAGCCCCTTACCGGCACCGCGGTTGATGATGAGGCTCGGCTTGCGCTGCCGTCTGAAGTTCAGCAGTAACAACTGCGCGTAAAACACCCATACCAGCAGGGTGCTGGCAGAAATAACCAGCGAGATCAGCTGGTGATTGCTTTTTAGCCACTCGATCATCGGAAGCCTCGAAGAATTGTCAGATGCTGAGACAGCACACTGACCACGCCGTGCCAGCTTCGATCACATCCACAAACATCGAGTTGCGGCCACCGACACCAGGCAGATCGAGAACAATCACAGAGGCGTCGGGTCCGAAACAGAGAGCACAAGCCCCACAGAGGACCTTCTATGAACATCTCGACCACCGCCCTGGCGCTTCTCGCTGCGCTGACGGCAACCAGCGCAGCGGCCAGTCCCGAACCCATCGACAATCGTCAGGATGCCAGCCAGGCCCAGCAAGACCAGAACGGCGCCGCCTCGGCGCACGGCTATCAGAACCCGGCAGGCCCTGATCCGGATCCACGTATGACCGAGCAAGTCGGCGACGACCTGCACGAACAAGGCGAAGAGCGGGATGGCATAGAAGATGACGTAACGAGAGAAGGATCGGAGCGACAATAGGCTTCAGGCGAAAACGACGCGCCGCCTACCCATCCAGGTGCGCGGACAGCGCAGAGCCCTAGGGCCGCGTATAGCTGAAACACGCCGTTCGGATCCGGAAAAGCAAAAGCCCCCGAAACTCTATGAAGTTCAGGGGCTCAGGCTATATGCAATGGCGGGGAGGATGGGGACTTGAAGCCTAGAGCATCAATCCCATACTGCTGGGGTCAGCATAAATCCTGTAGATCTTGCTTTTAATATGGCATGGGGCGGTACGTGATGGCCCGCGCTTTGTCCCGAAACTGTCCTA
>DPSI01000348.1:1782-3481 GCA_003527165.1 Pseudomonas sp. | reverse complement strand
AAGGAGATCGTCAAAACCATCGACACCGGCTATGCGGTGCACATCTCGCGCATGTCCGCCTCCGGGCGCTACCTGCTAGTGATCGGCCGCGACGCCAAGATCGATATGATCGACCTGTGGGGCAAGGAGCCGACCAAGGTCGCGGAAATCAAGGTCGGTATCGAAGCGCGCTCGGTGGAAACCTCCAAGTTCAAGGGCTACGAAGACAAGTACGTGATCGCCGGTGACTACTGGCCGCCGCAGTTCACCATCATGGACGGCGAAACCCTGGAACCACTGCAAATCGTCTCCACCCGCGGCATGACCGTTGGCACCCAGGAGTACCATCCGGAACCGCGCGTGGCGGCGATCATCGCTTCCCATGAACACCCCGAGTTCATCGTCAACGTCAAGGAAACCGGCAAGGTCATGCTGGTCAATTACGAGGATATCGACAACCTCACCACTACCATGATCGGCACCGCGCCGTTCCTGCATGACGGCGGCTGGGACGTCAGCCACCGCTATTTCATGACGGCGGCGAACAACTCCAACAAGGTCGCGGTGATCGACTCCAAGGCGCGCAAGATGGCGGCGCTGGTGGATGTCGGCAAGATCCCGCACCCGGGTCGTGGCGCCAACTTCGTACACCCGAGCTTCGGCCCCGTCTGGGCGACCAGCCACCTGGGCGATGAGACCATCTCCCTGATCGGCACCGACCCCGACAAGCATCCGGACCACGCCTGGAAGGTGGTCGAAACGCTCAAGGGCCAGGGTGGCGGTTCGCTGTTCATCAAGACCCACCCGAAATCCAGCCACATGTACCTGGACACTACCTTCAACCCGGACGCCAACATCAGCCAGTCGGCCGCGGTGTTCAACATCAACGACCTGGACGCGGGCTACACCGTGCTGCCGATCGCCGAATGGGCCGGCCTGACCGACGGGGCCAAGCGCGTCGTGCAGCCGGAATACAACGAAGCCGGCGACGAAGTCTGGTTCTCGGTCTGGAGTGGTCAGGACGAGCAATCGGCGATCGTTGTGGTCGATGACAAGACGTTAAAACTGAAAAAGGTGATCAAGGACAAAAGGTTGATTACCCCAACCGGTAAATTTAACGTCCATAACACTCAGCACGACGTGTACTGAGTTCCAACCGGGGGGCGCCCTAGTGCCCCCCATTAGCCTTGAGGAAGTAACTCATGAAGAAGTTTCTGATTCCCCTGCTCGCCATGAGCGGCGCGATGGTTCTGCAGCCCGCTGTGGCGCAGGACGGTGAAGCGCTGTTCAAGAGCAAGCCTTGCGCGGCCTGCCACAGCATCGACTCCAAGCTGGTAGGCCCGGCGTTCAAGGAAGTAGCGGCCAAGTACGACGGCCAGGAAGGCGCCGCCGATACGCTGGCCGGCCACATCAAGAACGGCAGTCAGGGCGTCTGGGGTCCGATCCCGATGCCGCCAAACCCGGTCACCGAGGAAGAAGCCAAGATCCTCGCCGAGTGGGTTCTTAGCCAGAAGTAAACCAGGAGGACATCATGATTCAGTCCCGACGTGCAGTATTCAGGTTGGGGCTCGCCCTGGTGTCCCTCTTCCCCCTTTCCGCTGCCCTGGCCGACGGCCCTACAGCTGAACGCCAGGCCCAGCTCCACAACCTGCTGGTGCAGGATTGCGGCTCCTGCCATGGTCTGCGCATGACCGGCGGCCTCGGCCCCGCACTGACCCGC
>DPSI01000348.1:0-1747 GCA_003527165.1 Pseudomonas sp. | reverse complement strand
TGACCCACGGGCGGCCCGGCACTGCCATGCCCGGCTGGAAGGCCCTGCTCGACGAGCAGGACATCGCCTGGCTGGTCGACCGACTTCTGCAAGGATATCCAAAGCCATGATCCGTTCGATTCTGCTGCTGGCCATCGCCGGCCTGTTGCTCGCTGCCTGTGCCCAGCAACCGTTACGCGGCACCGGTGATCTGGGCGTGGTGGTGGAACGCGCCACCGGCGCCCTGCAGATCATCGAAACCAGCAGCCAGACCCGTCTGGCGCGTATCGAGGGGCTGGGCGACCTGTCCCACGCTTCTGTTGTGTTTTCCCGCGACGAGCGCTTCGCCTATGTCTTCGGCCGTGACGGCGGGCTGACCAAGGTCGACCTGCTGCGCCAGCGTATCGACAAGCGCGTGGTGCAGGGCGGCAACAGCATTGGCGGCGCCATCAGCCAGGACGGCCGGCTGATCGCGGTCGGCAATTACGAGCCGGGCGGTGTGAAGGTGTTCGACGCCCAGAGCCTGGAACTGGTGGCCGACGTTCCCGCCACCCCACTGGCCGACGGCAGCCGCAATTCCCGTGTGGTCGGCGTCATCGACGCACCGGGCCGCCGCTTCATCTACAGCCTGTTCGACACCAACGAAACCTGGCTGCTGGACTTCAGCCAAGGCAATTCACCGCTCGTCACCCGCTTCGAGAACATCGGCAAGCAGCCCTACGACGCCTTGCTCACGCCGGACAGCCGCTACTACATCGCCGGCCTGTTCGGCGAGGATGGCATGGCCAAGATCGACCTCTGGCACACCGCGCGGGGCGTCGAGCGCATCATCGACGGCTACGGCCGCGGCCAGGAAAAATCGCCGGTGTACAAGATGCCGCATCTGGAAGGCTGGACCGTTGCCGGCAATCAAACCTTCGTCCCCGCCATCGGCCAGCACCGGGTGCTGGTCATGGATTCGCAGAACTGGAAGCAGACCGACGCGATCCATGTTGCCGGCCAGCCGGTGTTCGTCATGGCGCGGCCGGACGCCCGGCAGATCTGGGTCAACTTTGCCCATCCGGACAACGGCAAGGTGCAGGTCATCGACAGCGAGACCCACGAAATCATCCAAACCCTGGAGCCCGGCCCGGCGGTGCTGCACATGGAATTCACCGCTCGCGGCGATCAGCTGTGGCTGTCAGTGCGCGACGGCAACGAGGTTCAAGTCTGGGATCCCTATGCCCTGAAGCTGATCAAGCGCCTGCCGGCCGACAGCCCGAGCGGGATTTTCTTCAGCAGTCGCGCTCACGAGACGGGCTTGTGACATGCACCTCGATGCCCTCAGCCGCCGTCTGATCGACCGCTTCCAGCACGGCATGCCGCTGTGCGCCGAACCCTATCGAGCCATGGCCGAAGCCCTCGAGTGCAGCGAGGACGAGCTCCTCGCCTGCCTCGAACGTCTGGAGCACAGCGGCGGCCTGTCACGCATCGGCCCGGTGTTCGAACACAGCCGCGCCGGTGCCAGCACCCTGGTCGCCCTCGCCGTGCCCGAGCAGCACCTAGAACAGGTCGCCGAGCGGATCAACCGATACCCCGAGGTCAACCACAACTACCTGCGCGAGCACCACTACAACCTCTGGTTCGTGCTCACCGGGCCGGACCGCGCCCATATCGATCGGCTACTCGTCGAGATCGCTGCCGAGACCGGGTTGGTGCCGCTGGATCTGCCGATGCAGGCGGCCTACCGCATCGACCTCGGGTTTCCCATTGGAGATGCCTTATGACC
>DPSI01000349.1:2454-3112 GCA_003527165.1 Pseudomonas sp. | reverse complement strand
CACCGGCTACGACCTCAAGCACCTGTTCATCGGTTCAGAAGGTACTCTGGGCATCATCACCGCGGCCGTGCTCAAGCTGTACCCGGCTGTGCGCAGCGTGACGACCGCCTGGGTAGCTTTGCCCAGCGCGCAGGCGGCCGTGGAGTTGATTGGCCTGATCCGCGGGCTATGCGGCGATCGCCTGACCGGTTTCGAGTTGATGTCCCGGCAGAGCGTGGAATTCGTGCTGCGCCATGTGGCGGGCTGCAACGACCCCTTCACCGAGGTGCATTCCTGGTACGTGCTGATCGAACTCAGCGATACCCAGCCCGACGCGCCGCTTAACGAGTTACTGGAAGCCGGGATCGGTGAAGCCTTGAAGCGTGAATGGGTGACCGACGCGGTGCTGGCCAGCAGCGAAGCCCAGGTGGCGACATTGTGGGCGATGCGCGAGGGCATTTCCGAGGCGCAGAACCATGAGGGGCCGAGCCTCAAACACGACATCAGCGTGCCGGTGAGCCGCATTCCGGAGTTCATCGAGACCACCGATCAGCGCCTGCTTGAGCAATTTCCCGGCGTGCGCATCGTCGCGTACGGGCATGTCGGCGATGGCAACTTGCATTACAACATCAGCAAGCCGATCGGGTCCGAGGATGCAACCTTCAAGGCGCAGCAAGAG
>DPSI01000349.1:2070-2391 GCA_003527165.1 Pseudomonas sp. | reverse complement strand
GATACTTCAAGGCGCAGCAAGAGGTGATCATGCAGGTCATCTATGATGCCACTACTCGTTTCCAAGGCAGCATCAGTGCCGAGCATGGACTCGGCCAGGCCAAGCGCGCCGCGGCCATGCATTACAAGGACCCGCTGGAACTCGAGCTGATGCGCGCCCTCAAGACAACGTTCGACCCCAAAGGACTTATGAATCCCGGCAAGGTGCTTTAGCAGGCCGTTGAAAAACCACCTGCGTTGCGAAACGGGTTAAAAACAGGCTTGGTTGGGAGCCCAGTCAAAATGCTCATTTACAGCACCCAAACTCGTACGCGAGCCCGGT
>DPSI01000349.1:0-1985 GCA_003527165.1 Pseudomonas sp. | reverse complement strand
AAACTCGTACGCGAGCCCGGTCCGCTTTTGACTCGCTTGATTCGCCCTACGTCAGCCTCCGGGCTGTATCTCCGCTACGCTAGGATACGTTGCGTCTGTTGGCTCACTACGCTTGCCCTGCGGGCCAGCCTTCGGCTGTTACTCCTAATGGTCGTAGCGCCTGTCTCGGCCACTCGCCTGTCTTCTTTAAAGGCCTGTTAACCGCTCATTCAATCGAGGTAATTCCGTGACCTGCATCCTCCAGCTCGGCCCCCTTACCGAACGTTTCGACCGCGGCTTGGCTGCGCAACACGAGGTACTACCCATCTGGGAGCGAGACGCCGATGCGCTGCTCGATCAACATGCCCAGCGCATCGAAGTGGTGGTGACCTCCGCGCGGTTCGGCTGCACGGCGCAACTGATCGAAAGGCTGCCTAATCTGCGAGCAATCGTCAGCTTCGGTGTCGGCTACGACTCGATCGACGTGGCTGCGGCGCGCGCACGCAACATCCCGGTGAGCAACACGCCGGACGTGCTCAACGACTGCGTGGCGGATTTGGCCTTTGGGATGATCATCGACTGCGCCAGGCAGATGTCGCGCGCCGACCGCTTCGTCCGCGCGGGCGAATGGCCGTCCGGCAGCCTGCCACTGGGAAGCAAGGTCAGCGGCAAACGGCTTGGCATCGTGGGTCTGGGCCGCATCGGCGAAGCGGTGGCCAAGCGCTCCTCCGGTTTCGACATGCAGGTCCGCTACCACAACCGCCGGCCAGTCGAGGGCAGCGAATACGGTTACGAATCCAATCTGGTCGAATTGGCACGCTGGAGCGATTTTTTGGTGCTGACCTGTCCGGGCGGGGAAAGCACCCGCAACCTGATCAACCGCGAGGTGCTGGACGCGCTTGGCTCGAAAGGCGTGATGATCAATGTCTCACGCGGTTCGGTGGTGGACGAGCCGGCATTGGTCGAGGCACTGCTTGAAGGGCGCCTGGGCGGTGCCGGCCTGGACGTCTATGCCCAGGAGCCAACGGTACCGCAGGCCTTGCTCAATCTGCCGAACGTCGTCCTGCTGCCGCATATCGGCAGCGCCACCGAGGAAACCCGGCTGGCGATGGAAGAGTTGCTGCTCGCCAACCTTCGCGCTTTTCTGGAGCGTGGGGAGTTGGTGACGGCTGTTTGAGCACGTTTTACCGGCGCGTTCGAACTCGGCTTCCGGCGTCCTCGAGCCATGCTCACAAGCTCTAGTTCTGTTTCCTTGCATATTCAGGCATCACCCCCGCGCAGCGAGCCACAAGCGCGCTTGCGCGGGACTCCGCCCTCTCTCTTTCATCCAACTGCAGGCCCGACGCTTGCTGAGGCCCCCACCGCATGCAACGCCAGCCGTCTGGTCTGTCTGAAACGCATCTGCAGCGAGGGCCGCTTCGGCTGTCGATCTGTCCGGCACTCGGCGGGGCGATTACTCGTCTGACGTTCGACGGTATCGATCTGCTGCGCCCATGGGACGGTTCCGACAGTGTTCGTCGTACCGGCTGTTTCGTTCTGGCGCCGTTCTCCAATCGAGTTGGCGAGGGTGGTTTCGAGTACGAAGGCGAGCGTTATTCATTGCGCAACCTGTCGCCCGACCATCCGTTGCCTATCCATGGTGTCGCCTGGAAGCGCAGCTGGAGGGTGGTTATGCAAAGCGAAACCGAACTGACGCTGCGGCTGACTCATCAGCCGCAAGGCGAGGGCACATTGGCCTGGCCGTTCGCCTTCGAGCTCGAACACGAACTGCGTTTGGACGAGCAGGGCGTCGAGTTGAGCCTGAATTTGCGCAACACCGATACGCGAACAATGCCCGCAGGGCTCGGTTGGCATCCCTATTTCGCTCGCCATGACGACTGCGTACTGCAGTTCGCGGCGCAATCGGTATGGCTCAACGATGAAAGAGATTTACCCGCTGAGTTAGTGAGCATTCCCGCTCAGTGGGACTTTCAACGGCCACAGCGTCTGGAAGAGCCCAACCTGGA
>DPSI01000242.1 GCA_003527165.1 Pseudomonas sp. | reverse complement strand
CTGGGCATCGGCCTGGCGCTGGCCAGGGGCCTGGCAAATCTTCATGGTGGCGATATTCGTGTCAGCAGTGCGGGGCTGGGGCAGGGAGCGGAATTCAGGCTGAGCCTGCCGGCACTCGCCGTACTGCCGCCCGACTGGCAGCGTCCAGAATCAGGCAAGGCTGCGAGCAACAGGCGGTGCGTCCTGGTCGCCGATGACAACCGGGACATCGCCGAAACCATGGCCGAAGTCCTGCGTCTGGAAGGCCACGACGTGCACCTAGCCTTCGATGGCAACGAGGCGTTCGAACGCTATCAGCAACTCAAGCCGGAGGTGGTGCTGCTGGACATTGGCATGCCCGGCCTGCGTGGCGATGAAGTGGCACGGATGATCCGCTCGCAACCTTCGCAAGGCCTCGTTCGACTGGTGGCGATTACCGGTTGGGGGCAGCCGAGCGACAAGGAGAGCGCGCTGGCGGCGGGGTTCGACGTGCATATGACCAAACCCGTCGACATTGCCCGTCTGATTGCCTTGGTGGGCGCCTGAGGCTTCGCCGGGTTTGTCTTCAACCGGCGTTAGCGGGAAAGCGGTGAATGCCAGGCCTTTCGAGTTCCGCATTGAGGGTGCCGTTGGCTGAGCGGCTCGCGTGGTCGTCGAAAAAAGTGGGTGTCGCGAAGAGGGTTTTCTGGCACCGTAGGATGCGATTGCAGTCGCCAGGCTGATCGTCGATCGGCCTGGGACAGCATGTGGAATCGGGAGAGACTGTAGCGGCATTGCCGCCCGCAGCGCCGAAGGAGCAACCGCCCCGGAAACTCTCAGGCAAAAGGACCGATACCACAGGTTTAACTCTGAAGAGTCGCCGGGCCGTCGTCGCCCGCCGCACCGAAGGAGCAAGCGAACGCCCGCTACGCGGCTGTTCGTGAAACTCTCAGGTCCAGAACAGAGGGGGCGCTCGATCCGCCTATCGCGGACGGGCTTTAACCCTGACGTTCTGGAGCTTCAAAATGAAAACGATCGCTGTTATTGGTGGCGGTATCACCGGCATCACTACCGCTTACGCGCTGGCCAAGCGCGGTTTCGCCGTTGCCCTGTTCGAAAAGCACCGCTACGCTGCGATGGAAACTTCCTTCGCCAACGGCGGCCAGCTGTCAGCCTCCAATGCTGAAGTATGGACGCATTGGTCAACCATCCTCAAAGGCATCAAGTGGATGCTCAAGAGCGATGCGCCATTATTAGTCAATCCCAAACCCAGCTGGCACAAGCTGTCCTGGTTCGCCGAGTTCATCGGTGCGATTCCTCAATATCGTCACAACACCATCGAAACCGCGCGCTTGGCCATCGCCGCCCGTGAGCACCTGTTCGCGTGGGCTGAGGAAGAGGCCATCGACTTCGACCTGAAGAAGGCCGGCATCCTGCATATCTACCGGGATAAAACAGGATTCAATCATGCGGGCAAGGTTTCCGAATTATTGGCCCAGGGCGGCCTGCCGCGCCGCAGCGTGACACCGGAGGAAATGCGCGCCATCGAGCCGACGCTGGCGGGACAATACTACGGTGGCTATTACACCGAGTGCGATTCCACCGGCGACATTCATCTGTTCACCAACGGCCTCGCGGCGGCGGCCATTCGTCTGGGTGTCGAATGCCGTTACGGCCAGGACGTGAAAGGCGTGACGACCGACGGCAGGCAGGCCAGCGTTATCCTTGACAAGCCTGGCGGCAACGAAACCCTGGAATTCGACGGCATGGTCGTCTGCGCCGGTACGGCCAGCCGCGTCCTGGCTGCGCAACTGGGCGACCGGGTGAATATCTATCCGGTGAAAGGCTATTCGATCACCGTCAACCTCAACGACGAGGCCAGCCGTGCGGCGGCTCCCACCGTGAGCCTGCTGGACGATGAAACGAAGCTGGTGACCAGCCGCCTCGGCGACAATCGTCTACGCGTCGCCGGGACTGCTGAGTTCAACGGCTACAACCGTGATATCCGTACGGATCGTATCCGTCCGTTGGTGGACTGGGTCGCCGAGTGCTTCCCAGGCGTCAGTACTCAAAACGTCGTGCCCTGGGCCGGGCTGCGGCCGATGATGCCGAACATGATGCCCAAGGTCGGCCGCGGCAAGTCGCCCTGCATCTTCTACAATACCGGCCATGGCCACCTGGGCTGGACCCTGAGCGCCATCACCGCGGACATGATCGGCGATGTAGTCGGGCAGTCGCTGGGCTCGTCACACACTGTCCAGGCCGCCACCCAGCAGACAGCCCCGGCTTGACCGGCAACAGTAGCCGCGGCGAAAGCCGCGGTCTTGCACGTAGTCATAATCCGCAGGGTTAGCGCAGAAGCTAGATGCAACCTGCTTTGCAGGTCTTCAGTACCTCGCTGGCATCATCAGAAAGCGCCCGTGCCAGCGCAACTCCAGCGATCATTCAAACGGCTAAGTGCCCTCGGCACGGTTCTGGTTGCCGATCTAGTCGATGGGCTCTTCAGTCATCACGCGTCAGCACTTCCAATAGCTCGATTTCGAAAAGCAAATTCGAGTTCGGCTTGATGTGCTCGCCGATCTGTCGTTCGCCATAGGCGAGGTGGGCGGGGACGAAAAGTTTGCGCTTGCCGCCAACTTTCATGCCCATGATCCCGATGTCCCAGCCCTTGATCACGCGTCCGGTGCCAATCACGCACTGGAACGGCTTGCCGCGTCCATAAGAGGAGTCGAAGAGGGTGCCGTCTTCCAGTTGGCCGCGGAAGTCGGTGGTGATCAGGGCGCCCTTGACCACCTCCTTGCCGTCGCCGAGCTGGATGTCTTCGATCTGCAGTTCGTTGATCATCTGGTTCTCTCGTTGAATGACTCGGGCTACACCAGTACCTGACGGGTGCTGGCGATCAACTGGTGCACTTGTTTTTCCACCTCGGGTGGAGTGGCGCTTTCCGGGCCGCGACCACGGGGGCAGGGCAGGCTCGCGGTGGTGCCGAACAGCCGGCAGATCAGCGGGCGCTCGGTATAGGCTTCGCAGCCATTGGCACCGAGGTGTACGCAGTCCCAATGGGCCAACGCGGCATCGTGTTCGGCGTCGCTGCGGTGGGGCAGCCGGGCCATTTCTTCGGACGACGCCGTGACCGGCCCGCAGCAGTCATGGCATCCGGGCTCGCAGGCAAAGCCCGGAATCTGTCTACGCAGCCGATCGATCTTGTGGTTGGTGCAACTCATCGCAGGCGCATCTGGAGTGGGGCGCGCATCGTACCTGCCCATACGCAACGATTCGCCCCCTTGGGCGGAATTTTTAGGCGGGCGAGTCGATGATGTCGTTCCACTCGGGATGCTTTTTCACATAATCGGCGACGAACCCGCAGACCGGCACGATGCGCTTGCCGCGCCGGCGGGCATCGTCGAGCGATTCGCGGACCAGCTTGCTGCCCATGCCCTGGCCTGAAAGGCTCTGGTCCACTTCGGTGTGAGTGAATATCTGAAGTTGCCCATCGTCACGGTATTCGGCGAAGCCGAGCTCCTGGTCGTCGACTTCCAGTACATAGCGGTGCGCCTTCTCGTCGTGTCGGACCTTTGTATTTTGGTCGCTCATCGGGGTGTTCCTTCTGAAGAGAGAGTAAATCCGGCGGCATGGGCTCGGCAGGAGGCGGGCATCAAAGCTCGTCGACCAACTTTCTGCCCATGTCGCAGCCACGTTCGAGCGCTTCGTCAAAAGTGCGGTAATGCTGCGTCTGGTCGACCCTTACCGGGACGACGATTTCTTGATCTTTCACCACCTCGGCACCCACGGCCCAGAGTGTCTCGCCGAAGGTTTCATATTCGTAACCGGTGATATGCACGATCACGTCGTGATCGCGGTACACCAGCCGATGGCTATGTGGAATCTGATGATCGCTGCCGCTCGGGATGTGTGTGGGCATGTCGAAATAAGGCTGTTCGGCGTCCGGTTTGACGGCCTTGCTCATTGCTGGACCTCCTCGGGTTGTCTGGATTGGGCCCGAGACCGCGGTGCATCGTTCCCGACGTCGGCTGTGCTTGCGATGAACGTATGCCGGTCCGTGTACCTCTCGGCTGCCCGAACGGCCGCCAGTCGCGCTCACCCTAGACTGAAGTACTGCTTTTCCGACCAGCAAGTCGCATGGCGGCGGGGCGGGTGAGGATTAGCATGGCTGCATAACAACACGCCTAGAGGCATCCATGACACGCAGCGCCAGTCTCCTATCGCGCTTGCTATTGCTGTTGTGCATGTTGGCCAGCCCGACGCTTTTCGGCCAGGCGCTGGACGAGCAGATCCAACAGCTGTTTCCCAAAGCCACGCGCATCGAGCCGAAGCAGGACGACCCGCCGGTGTATAGCGTCTACCAGCTCGACGAACTGCTTGGCTATGCCTTCGAGTCCACCGATTACTCCAATCTGCAGGGATTCTCCGGCAAGCCGATCCGTCTGCTGATCGGCATGGACACCCAAGGCGTGCTCGCCGGTGTCACGGTGCTGGAACACCACGAGCCAGTCTTTCTACATGGGCTTGGCGAGCAATCGCTGTTCGACTTCGTCGAGCAGTATCGGCTGAGGTCGATCGGCAAACCGATCGTGGTGGGGAGCGGGCAGGGCGCAGGAAGCGCAGGCGATTCGGTAACCCGCATCGATGGCGTGAGCAAGGCGACCGTGTCGGTGGTGATCCTCAACGAAACCGTCCTGCTGTCAGCCCTCGGCGTCGCGCGCAAGCTGCTCGAGGGGTTCGCCAGCGGTCCCTTGGCCACCGCCAAACCCGACCTGTATGAGCCGCTCGATTGGGCGCAGCTGCTCCGACGCGGCTATCTCCAGCATTGGTCCATCAGCCGCGACGAGGTCGAGCGGGCGCTCGACCAGCCGCTCGAGGGCTATCAGGACATCGAGCCGGAAAACGATGCGCAGCCATTCAGCGAGCTCTATTTCGCCTATCTGAACGCACCGAGCATCGGCCGCAACCTGCTCGGTGAGGTCGGTTTCGCCAGGCTCAACGAAGAATTGAAGGTCAACGAGCAGGCCGTGCTGGTGCTGTCTTCGGGCATGTATCGCCACGTGCCGGACGACTTCGTGCCCGCTACCGCACCCAGCCGCCTGGTGTTGATGCAGAACGGCCATGCCATCGAACTGCACGACATGAACTTCAACAACGGTGCGGTGATGGAGCTGCTCGACGCGCCCCTCGATGGGTTTGAGGCGAACGTCTTTCGGATCAAGACGCACAATGCCTTCAACCCCTCAGAGCCTGCCGGGTTGCGTCTGAACGTGAACCTGCGGCGTAACCACCTGGTGCAAAGCAACACGCAGTTGACGCGGGATTTCCAGCTCGATCGCGAACTCTTCGACATCGAAGAGGCGCAGGCGGCTGCCGAGCCGATACCCGTCTGGCTGCGCATGTGGCATGAGCGTTGGTGGCAGGTCAGCCTGCTTGGCTTGTCCCTGCTGATGCTGACCTTCGTGTTTCTCTGGCAGCACCACATCAGTCGGCACAGCCGCGGTTTTCACCTGTTCCGGGCCGGCTTTCTGCTGTTCACCCTGGTATTCATCGGTCTGTACGCCCAAGGCCAATTGTCGGTGGTGAATATCTTCACCTTGCTGTTGGCGCTGTGGAAGGATTTCGATATCCGTGTGTTTCTGATGGACCCGGTGATTTTCATCCTCTGGAGCTTTACCTTCGTCAGTCTTTTCATTTGGGGCCGCGGGGTGTTCTGTGGCTGGCTCTGTCCGTTCGGGGCGCTGCAGGAAATGCTCGGCTGGGTGGCCAAGCGCCTGCGCATCCGCCAGTGGAAAGTGTCCGATCGCCTCCATCTGCGCCTGCAATGGCTGAAGTACGTGATCCTCATCGGGCTGGTGCCGGTGGCCTTCTATTCGCTGACGTTGGCTGAGCGGCTCGCCGAAGTGGAGCCGTTCAAGACCAGCATCACGTTGTTCTTCATGCGGTCCTGGCCGTTCGTGCTCTATGCTGTGACCCTGCTGGGACTCGGCTTGTTCGTGCACAAGTTCTACTGCCGTTACGTCTGTCCGCTGGGCGCTGGTCTGGCGGTGCTCGGCAAGTTCCAAGTGTTCTCCTGGCTCAAACGTATCGACGCCTGCGGCCAACCCTGCCAGCACTGTAAAAATCATTGCGAGATCGGCGCCATCAAGCGCGACGGGCGCATCGACTATGACGAGTGCATCCAGTGCCTGGAATGCATCGTCATCCTTAATAATGAGGACCTGTGCGTAGCGACCATCAGCGCACGGAAGAAAGCGCAGAAAGCCGGGCGCCATATCGGCGGCGAGCTGATCGCCACCGACGCCATGGCGCCGCGTCCGGCCTCATGAGCGGCTTCTTGTTCGAACGGTTATCACGGATCGTCCGGCGCACCTGATCCCGTAGGGCCGAATTTATTCGGCCACTGGCTCACCCCACGTCACATTGACCACCCGGTTCTGCAAATTCGCAGAGCGAGTCTGCGCAGATGCTTATTGTTCCTGCGGTTCATCCCGCTAGGATCGGGCAGATATTCGTGCCGGATCTTCCGGTGCTATCTGAAATCCGAGCAGAAGAGACCCCCCATGTTTGAACGCGAAATCGTCATCGTCGGCGCGGTGCGTACCCCGATTGGCTCCTTTGGCGGCGCGCTGAAGGATGTCGATCTGATCTCTCTTGCCACCACCGTCTGCCGCGGTGCGCTGGAGCGCTCCGGTACCCCGCCGGACGCCGTCGGCCACGTGGTGATGGGCAACGTGATACCCACCGAGCCAAGGGACGGCTATCTGGCACGTGTTGCCTCGGTGGACGCCGGCATCCCGCTGGAGACGCCAGCGTTCAACGTGAACCGACTCTGTGGCTCCGGCTTGCAGGCGGTGATTTCCGCAGCGCAATCGATCCTGCTCGGTGATACCGATATGGCGATTGGCGGCGGCGCCGAAAGCATGAGCCGCGGGCCTTTCATCCTGCCGAACCTGCGCTGGGGTGCACGCCTCGGTGACAGCCAGGCGATCGACTACATGAATACCCTGTTGCATGACCCCTGGGGTAGGTTCCACATGGGTGTGACCGCGGAAAACGTGGCCGAGCGCTACGGCATCAGGCGTGAGCGGCAGGATGCGCTGGCGCTGGAAAGCCAGCAGCGCGCCGCACGTGCCGTTGAAAACGGCCATTTCCGTGAGCAGATCGTCCCGGTGGAAATCGCGACCCGCAAGGGCCGCGTTCTGTTCGACACCGACGAGCATCTGCGGCCGGACCTGACCGCCGAACGCCTCGCCGCGC
Source organism: Pseudomonas sp. (assembly GCA_003527165.1). GTDB lineage: Bacteria > Pseudomonadota > Gammaproteobacteria > Pseudomonadales > Pseudomonadaceae > Stutzerimonas. Next base: position 2,774 of record DPSI01000242.1, on the reverse strand, counting down.
TGAAGCCGGTATTCAAGAAGGAAGACGGCACCGTGACCGCCGGAAACGCCTCGGGTCTCAACGATGGCGCCGCCGCGCTGGTGCTGGCCGAAGCCGGACGGGCACGCGCGCTGGGGCTCGAACCGATGGCGCGGCTGGTCGGTTATGCCCACGCCGGGGTGGATCCTGCCTACATGGGCATTGGTCCGGTGCCGGCGGTGCGCAAGGTGCTCGAGCGCACCGGCCTCAGCCTGGAACAGATGGATGTGATCGAAGCCAACGAAGCCTTCGCCGCCCAGGCCTGTGCCGTGATGCAGGAGCTGGGCATGGATCCGGCGCGGGTCAATCCCAACGGCTCGGGCATATCCCTCGGTCACCCGGTAGGGGCGACCGGAGCAATCATTAGCGTCAAGGCGGTGCATGAATTGCAGCGCATCCAGGGGCGTTATGCGCTGGTCACCATGTGCATCGGCGGCGGGCAAGGTATCGCGGCGGTGTTCGAGCGCGTCTGACCGGAGCCGTGCTGACATCTCGTCGGCGTTAGTACTTGCGACTGAAGATTTCGCCGCGCTGGCCGACAACGCTGTAGCGAGGTGATATCTCAGCACGAGACCGGCTTTCTATCAGGACTATCCATGAACAACGCATCCGCCACCGACTCCTTATCGCTTCTGCTGTTCACGCTTCGCAGCGGCAAGCAGATGGCGATCAATCTGTTGAAGGTCAGCGAGATCATCCCGACTCCCTCGCTGACGCGCCTGCCCGAATCACACCCGCACGTACGGGGTGTCGCCACCCTCCGTGGACAACCGTTGTCGGTTATCGACCTGAGCCTGGCCATCGGCATGGCGCCGTTGCAGGACCCCAAGGGCGGTTGCCTGATCGTCACCCAGATCAGCCGCTCGAAACAGGGCCTGCACGTACAGTCGGTGGTCAGGATCGTTCATATCCAGTCCTCGAAAATCCTGCCGCCGCCATACGGCGCGCGTACCAGCTCGTTCGTTACCGGCACGGCGGAGGTCGATGGTGAACTGATTCAGATCCTCGACGTGGAAAAGGTGATCCACAACATCTCTCCGATTCCGGTCGAGGCGGACATTTCCCATCTTGATGATCAGGACGCACAGCTGCTCACCGAGACCCGCGCGCTGATCGTCGATGACAGTCAGGTGGCGATTCACATGTCCGTTTCAGCGCTAAGCAAGATGGGCATTACCTGCCATGCGGTGCGCAGCGCTCGTGAGGCTTTTGAAAAGCTCGACAGCCTGAAGGACAGCTACGAGGCGATCAACGTCGTGGTGTCAGATATCGAGATGCCGGAAATGGACGGTTACTCCTTCACCCAGGCGCTACGCAAACACCCCGATTACGCTTCGCTCTACGTGCTGCTGCACACCTCGCTGGATAGCACCATCAGCACCGACAAGGCCAAGGCCGCCGGTGCCAATGACATCCTCACCAAATTTTCCCCGCCGGAAATGGCCAAGTGCATGCTGCGCGCTGCGCGGGTGATACATCTGGGCGAGGACGTCGCGGCAGGCTGATCCGCAGCTCCGATGACGCCTGGCTGGCCATGGCGCCGGTCGGGATCGCCAGCGAACCTACGAGTTGTATTTCACCGGGCGGTATTACCGCTTCGGTGGGCTTCCCATTGCATCTACCGCTCAACCCTCCGCATTGGAATCGCGCTCAAGCTTCATGGCTGGGCGCCGATATGGTGCGCGCGGGACCCAGGCTGGCCGCAAATAAAAACAATCATTCAACCTGAAAGACCCCGGAATCGAATTTTGAATGGACGTTTTTAATGAACAGCTGGTTTGGCAACATCGCGATCAACAAGAAGTTGGGGCTGGGCTTTGGCTCGGTGCTGATATTGACTCTGGTATTGGCCTGGAACGGTTGGGGTAGCCTGGGCAGCGTCATCCAGCGCAGCGGATGGATGACCGAAATATCCGCCTTGAATGACACGCTTACCGGGCTGCGGATTGCCCGGCTGCAGTTCATGCTGGCTAACGGCGATCAGGTGTCCACCGAGCGCCTTGACGACAAACTCGAGATCTATCTGGCTCAACAGTCGAAGCTCCTCGGCACCTTCAAGAACCCCATCAATGTGGAGATGCTCAAAGAGCAGAGCGGGTTCAACGACGACTATCAGCGTTCGCTGGACAAGATGCGCAAGGCCTACGTCGAAGCGAACGCCGCGCAAGGGGCGGTCAACGCCGCGGCGGGCGTTCTGGAAGAGCGTACAGGTGCGATCTATCAGCGTGTGATCGGCCTGTCGGACTATGACAGTTCCCGTTTTGCGCAACTGCAAGGCATCGCGCGGATCAGAGAAGAGCTGAAGCAGGTACGGTACTTGTTCAGTGCCTATGCTGCCAAGCCTACCGCCCAGAACGGCGATGCCATGTTCGCTCAGCTGGATGCTGCGCAGTCTGCCCTGACTCAGTATGAGCGGACGTTGGACGGCAGTGCGGGTGATCTGAATGTCATCGAAACGACGCTCGAGCAGTACCGCGCGGCGCTGCTGAACTTCCGAACTGCGACCGACACGATTGCCGTTGCACGCCAGGAAATGACCGATGTCCAGGGCGAAATCGTCAGGATCAGTGATGCCTTGTACCAGTTTCAGCTGGATCGGCTAGACATCGAAAGCGGCGATGCGCGCACTCGCCTGATCGTCAGCACCGTGCTCGCACTCCTGTTGGGCATCCTGGCGGCATGGGTGATCACGCGCCAGATCACACGTCCGCTCGACATCTCTCAGCGTGTCTTGTAGCGGACGTGTGATCTGGCGC
>DPSI01000161.1 GCA_003527165.1 Pseudomonas sp. | reverse complement strand
CCTTCATTTGAAAGTTCTGATTTTCGTGCTCGTCTCGTTGGGCATTGCGATCACTGCGTACCAGATCTTCATCCTTGGCATCCCGGTGACCGAAGACGAAACCGACGACTTGTGGAACATCGACGCAAAAGTGGAATTCCAGGCCAACGCGCGTGAGCCGGTCAAGCTACAGATGTACGTGCCGCCACTGAACCAGGAATTCGTCAGCCTCAATGAAAGCTTCATCTCCAACAACTATGGCGTGAGCATCAACCGCGCCGATGGCAACCGCCGAGTCACCTGGTCCGCACGCCGGGTGAACGGTAACCAGACGCTTTACTATCGTCTGGTCCTGACCCGCCGTTACAGCGGCGAACAGACTAAAGCGACCGGACCGATTTTCCGCGACAGCATCCCGGTCGAAGGACCTGAAAAGATCGCCGCCGAGGCGCTGCTCTCTCCGATCCGCCAGCACTCGGCTGATGTCGAGACCTTCATCAGCGAAGCCATCAAGCGCGTCGGCAACGCCAATGACGACAACGTCAAGCTGCTGCTTGGCGGTGACTCGTCGACGGCCAACAAGGCCCGTGTCGTCGAGCTGCTGCTGTCGATCGCCCACGTACCGATGGAGCGCGTGCACACCGTGCGCCTCGCCGCGGACACCGCGCAAACGCCCGAGCTCTGGTTGCGCAGCTTCAACGGCGACAAATGGCTGTATTTCAACCCGGAATCCGGTGAGCAGGGCCTGCCGAAGGATCGTCTGGTCTGGTGGACCGGTGACGAGCCGCTGTTAAGCCTCGAAGGCGGCCGCAACCCGCAGGTGACCTTCACGCTGAGTAGCAGCGAGATGAATGCCATCCGCCTGGCCAAACTGACCGACGAGAACACCGACGCCGACTTCCTCGAATACTCGCTGTACGGGTTGCCGCTGCAGACCCAGCAGACCTATCAAATCATGATCATGATTCCGATAGGCGTATTGGTGATCCTGATCCTGCGCAACCTCGGCGGCTTGCAGACACTCGGCACATTTACTCCGGTGCTGATCGCACTCGCCTTCCGTGAGACACAGCTCGGCTTCGGCATCATCCTGTTCACGGTGATCACGGCGCTGGGGCTTTCGCTACGCTCCTACCTCGAGCACCTGAAACTGCAGATGCTGCCGCGCCTATCGGTCGTGCTGACATTCGTGGTCGTGCTGATCGCGGTCATCAGCCTGTTCAGTCACAAGCTCGGTCTGGAACGCGGGCTGTCGGTCGCCCTGTTCCCGATGGTGATCCTGACCATGACCATCGAACGCCTCTCCATTACCTGGGAAGAACGCGGCGCCGGCCACGCCTTCAAGGTCGCTGTCGGTACGCTGGTCGCCGCGACCCTGGCGCATATCCTGATGAGCGTGCCGGAGCTGACCTACTTCATGTTCACCTTCCCGGCGGTGCTGCTGATCATGGTGGGCTTCATGCTGGCGATGGGCCGCTACCGCGGCTACCGCTTGACCGAGCTGTTCCGATTCAAAGCCTTTCTGAAGGATTGAGCCATGTTCGGTCTGATCAAGACGTGGAAGGCCCTCGAAGCCAAGGGCATCATGGGCATCAACCGCCGCAATGCGGACTATGTGCTCAAGTACAACAAGCGCAACCTCTACCCGATCGTGGATGACAAGATCATCACCAAGGAGCGGGCCATCGAGGCAGGCATCGATGTGCCGGAAATGTACGGCATCATCGAAACCGAAAAGGACATCGATAAGCTCAAGGACATCGTCAAGGACCATCCGGATTTCGTGGTCAAGCCGGCGCAGGGTGCGGGCGGCGACGGCATTCTGGTCATCGCGGATCGCTTCGAGGGTCGTTATCGGACGGTCTCGGGCAAGATCATGAGCCACGAGGAGATCGAGCATCAGATTTCCAACATCCTCACCGGGCTCTATTCGCTTGGCGGCCATCGTGACCGCGCACTGATCGAATACCGCGTCACTCCGGACCCGATCTTCAAGAGCATCAGCTACGAAGGAGTACCGGACATCCGCATCATCGTGCTGATGGGCTATCCGGTAATGGCAATGCTGCGCCTACCCACCCGTCAGTCCGGCGGCAAGGCCAATCTGCACCAAGGTGCTATCGGCGTCGGTGTCGACCTGGCAACCGGCATCACGCTGCGCGGCACCTGGCTGAACAACAAGATCACCAAGCATCCCGACACCACAAACGCAGTGGACGGCGTCCAGCTGCCGAACTGGGACGGTTTCATGAAACTCGCCGCCGGTTGCTACGAGCTGTGCGGTCTGGGCTATATCGGCGTCGACATGGTGCTGGACCAGGACAAGGGACCGCTGATTCTAGAGCTCAACGCACGCCCCGGGCTCAATATCCAGATCGCCAACGACTGCGGCCTGACCCACCGTACGCATGCCGTGGAAGACCGGATCGAGGAACTCAAGGCAAAGGGTATCCAGGAAACGCCTGAGGAACGGGTGCGATTCGCCCAGGATCTCTTCGGCCACATACCGACCCACGCGTGACCCCAGGGCCCGGCCCAGCCAGCCGGGCCGCTCTTGGATCGAAACTCTCGAATGCTCCTCTGCACGGTACACGCCCTTCCTTATCACCCTGATCCAGCTCTCTGGTTCGAGCGCATCCGCCATGCGCCCGGCGCGGTATTGCTCGACTCCGGTCGCCCGGTCGCCGAACGCGGACGCTACGACCTGCTGAGCGCATGGCCGACAGAAGTATTGGAGCCTGGCATAACGGAGGACGGCAGCGCCTTCTTCGCCCGTCTCCGTAGCGCCTTGCAAACGCTCGGCGAAGCAGCGGCTCCGGTGGATCTCGAGTTGCCTTTTACCGGCGGACTGCTGGGTTTTCTTGGCTACGATTTCGGCGCACGGCTCGAGCGGCTCCCCGCCACCGCCGCGCAGGATCTGCAATTGCCGTCGGCCCGATTCGGCTTATATGCCTGGGCATTGATCAACGACCACCACCATCAAACGACTCAGCTGGTCTTTCATCCGGTGCTGGCCGATGAAGATCGGGCTCGTCTGGTCAGCCTGTTCGAGTCGGCGTGGCAACCAGAGCACACGTCGTTCAACCTTGAGTCGCGGTTCACCGCCGATCTGGAGCGCTCCGAGTACCAACGCGCCATCGAGCGTGTTCAGCAATATATCCAGGCCGGCGACTGCTATCAGGTGAACTTCGCGCAGCGCTTCCGTGCCCCTTGTACGGGAGACCCGTGGCAGGCATACCGGGCATTGCGCGCTGCATGCCCGACACCCTACTCGGGCTTCATGGGCGTGGAGCATGGCGCAATCGTCAGCCTGTCCCCGGAGCGTTTTTTACGCCTCGCCAAGGGCACCGTGGACACCCGCCCGATCAAGGGCACTCGTCCCCGTCGGCGCGATCCCCAAGCCGACCTGGCCGAGGCCCAGTCGCTATTGGCCAGCGAGAAGGACCGCGCGGAAAACCTGATGATTGTTGACCTGCTACGCAACGATCTCGGTCGCAGCTGTGAGACCGGCAGCGTAAGGGTGCCGGAGCTGTTCTCGCTGGAAAGCTATCCGAACGTGCACCATCTGGTGAGCAGTGTCAGCGGCACCCTGGCCACCGGCAAGGATGCACTGGACCTTCTGGCAGGCAGTTTCCCAGGAGGGTCGATAACCGGTGCGCCGAAAATCCGCGCCATGCAGATCATCGACGAGCTGGAGCCCACCCGTCGCTCGGTCTACTGTGGCTCGCTGCTGTACCTGGATGTACGAGGCGAGATGGATAGCTCCATCGCTATCCGCACGCTACTGATTCAAAACAATCAAGCCGTTTGCTGGGGCGGCGGAGGGATAGTGGCGGATTCGGACTGGCAGGCCGAGTATCAGGAAACCTTCGATAAGGTAAAGGTGCTGATGGAGGCGTTGGAACGGCTATAGGCTTCGAGCTGGAAGCTGGAAGCTGGAAGCTGGAAGCTGGAAGCTGGAAGCTGGTGTGGGAGCTGTAGCTTAATGCTGTCAAGCTTTTCGGCTTTTCTTCCAGCTTCAGGCTTCCAGCTGCTTTCAAATCGCCAGCTTGCGATTCGACGCCTTGAGGAATTCCTGCTTGAGCGCCTCGAAGGTATGCACGGCTGGGAACTGCGGGAACTCCTGGATGACATTGTCCGGCGCGTGGAAAAGGATGCCGGCGTGCGCCTCGGCGAGCATGGTGGTGTCGTTGTACGAATCGCCAGCGGCGATGACCCGATAGTACAGGCTCTTCAGAGCAATGACGGACTGACGCTTGGGATCCTTCTGGCGCAGCTCATAATTAACAACGCGCCCCGACTCGTCGGTGATCAGGCGATGGCAGAGCAGTGTCGGGAAACCAAGCTGGCGCATTAGCGGCTGCGAAAATTCGTAAAAAGTGTCCGACAGGATCACGACCTGGAAACGCTCGCGTAACCAGTCGACAAATTCCACAGCGCCGTCGAGCGGCTTCAGGGTGGCGATGACCGCCTGGATATCCGACAGCTTCAGGCCGTGCTCTTCAAGAATGCGCAAGCGCTGCTTCATCAGCACGTCATAGTCAGGAATGTCCCGCGTGGTCGCCCGGAGCGATTCGATTCCGGTGGCCTCGGCAAAGGCGATCCAGATTTCCGGAACCAGCACACCCTCCAGATCGAGACAGGCTATTTCCACGGGGCCACTCCTCAAAGCAGAAAAAATTGAAGCGGCACTCTACCGGCAAGAACGAGGTGGCGCAACGCGGCGCCTTATTCATTAAAGTTAGGCGTTGCCACGTCAAAGGTTATTTAGCGTCATAACGCCTATTTGCTAACATCCGCGGCCAGCAGAGCGCTAAGCGCCAACCGAGGAAGCCGCCCGATGAGCCAAACAATTGATGTAGCCGAACTGGCAGCCGCCTATGTCGGAAAATCTCCGCAAGACATTCTCAAGCTCGCCTTCGATCTTTTCGGCGACGACCTCTGGATCTCGTTCAGCGGCGCTGAAGACGTCGTGCTGGTGGACATGGCCTGGAAACTGAACAAGAACGTCAAGGTGTTCAGCCTCGACACCGGCCGCCTGCACAGCGAGACCTATCGCTTCATCGAACAGGTCCGCGAGCATTACGGCCTCGCAATCGAAATCATGACGCCCGACCCAGCCCTTTTGCAGCCGATGGTCAACGAGAAAGGGCTGTTCAGCTTCTACCGCGACGGCCATGGCGAATGCTGCGGCATCCGCAAGATCGAGCCCCTTCGACGCAAATTGTCTGGTGTCCGCGCCTGGGCCACCGGCCAGCGCCGTGACCAGAGCCCTGGCACGCGCAGTCAGGTACCGGTACTGGAAATCGACAACGCCTTTTCGACGCCGGAGCACGCGCTGTACAAATTCAATCCGCTGGCACAAATGACCAGCGAGGACGTGTGGACCTACATCCGCATGCTCGAAGTGCCCTACAACAGCCTGCATGAGCGTGGTTTCATCAGCATCGGCTGCGAGCCCTGCACCCGCCCCGTACTGCCCAATCAGCACGAGCGCGAGGGACGTTGGTGGTGGGAGGAAGCAACGCAAAAAGAATGCGGCCTGCATGCCGGGAATTTAATTGCGAAAGTCTGATTGACGATGAGTTTCATCCCGGCGAGACGCTTATAAGCTGACTTCTGCCGAGTCAGCTTATGGCTTAATCGAGCAACCCCGTGGACAACGTGATTTCGCCCCCATCTCTGCGGCGCGGGCTTCAATTCGACTAAGCGTAACTAGCCAACCCTTAGAAGGTCGGCAGGTCGACGCCCTCGAACAGCTCATCCAGCTCGGCTTTGTTCCGGCATTGCACCGCTTTTTCAAGCATTTCCCGGTCGAGATGCGGGGCAAAGGTTTCGATGAAATCACACATGAAGCCGCGCAAAAAGGTGCCGCGGCGGAAACCGATCTTGGTCACACTGGGTTCGAACAATTCGCTGGCGTCAAGCACCACCAGATCCGGGTCCAGCTTGGCATCGACCGCCATCCGCGCAACGATGCCGACACCCAGTCCCAGGCGCACATAAGTCTTGATGACGTCGGCGTCTGCCGCCGTAAACACCACCTTCGGCGATAAACCTCTGTGGCTGAACGCCTCGTCGAGCTTGGAACGTCCGGTGAAGCCGAACACATAGGTCACGATCGGATGCTCCGCCAAAGCTTCGAGCGTGAGCTTCTCCAACTTCGCCAGCGGATGCCCTTGCGGCACGACCACGCAACGGTTCCAGCGGTAGCACGGCATCATCACCAGATCACCGAACAGCTCCAGACCCTCGGTAGCGATGGCGAAATCCACGGTTCCGTCAGCCGCCATCTCCGCAATCTGCATGGGCGTCCCCTGATGCATGTGCAGGGAAACGTCCGGGTACTGTTTGATGAAGGCGCTGATCACCTGCGGCAAGGCATAGCGAGCCTGCGTATGGGTGGTGGCGATGCTCAAGGTGCCGCGCTTTTCGTTGGAGAACTCCTGAGCGATCTGTTTGATGCTTTCGCATTTGCGAAGAATTTCGCCGGCCGTGGTGATGATTCGTTCGCCAGCGGGGGTGACTCTGGTCAGGTGTTTTCCGCTGCGCGCGAAGACTTCCACGCCCAGCTCATCCTCGAGCAACCGAATCTGTTTGCTGATGCCGGGCTGGGAAGTGAACAGGCTCTGCGCCGTTGCCGAGACATTGAGGTCATGATGCGCTACCTCCCAGATGTAACGCAGTTGCTGAAGCTTCATAGA
>DPSI01000171.1 GCA_003527165.1 Pseudomonas sp. | reverse complement strand
TCCAGGCGCATCTCAACGAACTCCTCGGTACCATGGCCTGTCATGGTGCGGTACGTGCGAATCGGCGTCTTACCCTGCCGGAGATGAACGGCCTGTTGCGTGATATGGAGCAGACCGAGCGCAGTGGTCAATGCAACCACGGTCGCCCGACCTGGACCCAGCTGGGCATGGGCGATCTGGATAAGTTGTTTTTGCGTGGACGCTAGCGGATATGAGCCTGGAGCTGAAAGCCTGAAGCTTGAAATAAGAACGTCGCAGAGTTTGGCCGCGCCCGCAAACTGATTCGCTCCCGGCTCCCGGTCTTCTTTTATGGATCCAGCAATGCCCCCGTTTCCCCCCGCCATTTTCCTCATGGGCCCCACTGCGGCCGGCAAAACCGACCTGGCACTGGAGCTTGCCAGGCTATTGCCTTGTGAACTGATCAGTGTCGATTCGGCCTTGGTGTATCGGGGGATGGACATCGGCACCGCCAAACCTTCAGCTAAAGTGCTTCGGGAGTTTCCGCATCGGTTGATCGATATTCGGGATCCGGCGCAGAGCTACTCGGCCGCCGACTTCGTAAGTGATGCGCTGGCTGCGATGGCGGAAAGTACCGCTGCGGGGCGCATTCCGTTACTGGTTGGCGGGACCATGCTCTATTTCAAGGCGTTGAGTGAAGGGCTCGCCGATATGCCTGCTGCCGATCCCGCTGTGCGTGCCGAGTTGGAGACGCAGGCACAGAAGGAGGGGCTGGCGGTGCTCCATCGACAGCTGGCAGAGGTCGATCCAGAATCTGCGTTGCGAATTCACCCCAACGATCCGCAGCGCCTGGTCAGGGCGTTGGAGGTCTACCGTGTCAGCGGTATCAGCATGAGCGAGCACCGTGCCCGACAAAGGTTGCAAAAAGCCGGGGCGGGCACGCCAGACGGCGGCGTCTTGCCTTATACTGTCGCGCAGTTGTCCGTTGCGCCCGCGCAGCGACAGGTCTTGCATCAGCGTATCGAGCAGCGCTTCGTAACGATGGTTGAACAGGGCTTCGTCGAAGAGGTCGAAGTCCTTCGTGGGCGCGGCGATTTGCATCCCGAACTGCCTTCCATGCGTGCCGTAGGCTATCGCCAGGTCTGGAATTACCTGGACGGCGCTTACTCGCGGGAGGAGATGGTTCAGCGTGGCATCATCGCTACTCGACAGCTGGCCAAGCGTCAATTGACCTGGTTGCGGGGTTGGGAGGGGGTTCACTGGCTGGAAAGCTCGGCCTGCGACAATCTGCCGCGAGCATTGAAATACTTGGAGAGGCTCACCATATTGAGCTGACACTGCAATTTGACCGGCTATTCTCAATCACTGATCAGCCGTGTTCGATTCTAAAAATTAATGAAAAGATCCTTTAAGGAGTGCGGCACATGTCAAAAGGGCATTCGCTACAAGACCCTTACCTGAACACTTTGCGTAAGGAGCGCGTTCCGGTTTCCATCTATCTGGTCAACGGCATCAAGCTCCAGGGCCAGATCGAGTCATTCGACCAATTCGTCATCCTCCTGAAGAACACCGTCAGCCAGATGGTCTACAAGCATGCCATCTCGACCGTCGTTCCTGGCCGCCCGGTGCGCCTGCCTGCGGCTGGCGATGCGGAGCAGTCCGAGTCGGGTAACGATTAAAGGGGGCCTTCATTGTTCTTCGAACGTCCCGGTGGTGGTGAGCGGGCTATCCTGGTTCATCTGGATGGTCAGGATCCAGCGGCGCGTGAAGACCCTCAGGAGTTTCGGGAGCTGGCACGGTCAGCTGGCGCCGAAACCGTAGGTTTCGTCAATGTGGCCAGGCATCAGCCTTCCGCCAAGTTTCTGATCGGCAGCGGCAAGGTCGAAGAGCTGCATGACCTCGTCAAGGATGGCGAGGTCGAACTGGTCATCTTCAATCACACGCTGACGCCCAGTCAGGAGCGCAATCTCGAGCGTGCGCTCGAATGTCGCGTGCTCGATCGAACCGGTCTGATTCTGGATATCTTTGCTCAGCGCGCGCGTACACACGAAGGCAAGCTGCAGGTCGAACTGGCCCAGTTGGAGCACATGAGCACCCGTCTGGTGCGTGGATGGACTCACCTGGAACGGCAGAAGGGTGGTATCGGTCTGCGCGGCCCCGGTGAAACCCAGCTGGAAACGGACCGGCGACTGTTGCGCGTGCGTATCCGTCAGATCAAGCAGCGTCTGGAAAAGGTTCGCGGTCAGCGCGAGCAGGCCCGTCGGGGTCGTCGCCGTGCCGACATTCCGCTGATTTCCCTGGTGGGTTACACCAACGCTGGCAAGTCGACGCTGTTCAATGCGCTGACCGAATCCGAGGTCTACGCCGCCAACCAATTGTTCGCCACCCTCGATCCCACCTTGCGCCGTCTGGAGCTGGGTGATCTGGGTCCGGTGGTGCTCGCCGATACGGTGGGCTTTATTCGTCACTTGCCGCACAAGCTGGTCGAATCCTTCCGGGCCACGCTCGAGGAATCGAGCAATGCCGATCTGCTGCTGCATGTCATCGATGCGCACGAGCCCGAGCGCGATCAGCAGATCGAGCAGGTACTGGCGGTGCTGACCGAAATCGGTGCGCATGAACTGCCGATTCTGGAGGTCTACAACAAAGTGGATCTGCTGGAAGGTATCGAGCCGCAGATCCAGCGCAACGCCGACGGTGTGCCGCAGCGGGTCTGGGTATCGGCGCAGCAAGGGCTGGGCCTCGATCTGTTGAAACAGGCCGTCGCCGAATTGCTCGGCAATGATCTATTCGTGGGAACGCTTCGGCTTCCACAGCGCCTTGGGCGACTTCGGGCGCAATTGTTCGAACTGGGGGCGGTGCAATCCGAATCCCATGATGAAGAGGGGGGCAGCCTGCTTGATGTGCGATTACAGCGTGTGGAGCTGCACCGCCTGATCAGTCGCGCAGGTCTCGAGGCAGAGCAGTTCTTCGAACAACACACTTTGCAATAAAGCTCGGGGGGCTTTTAAGCCGTTCGTTCCGGGCTTTCGGTAGCATTGGCGGGCGCGCCGTTGGCGCGTCTTTAGCTTTATTTGAATGGAGAGCGCTATGGCTTGGAATGAGCCGGGTGGCAACTCGAACAACCAGGATCCCTGGGGTAGCGGTGGCGGTGGTCGTCGTGGCGGTGGCGATCAGAAAGGTCCGCCGGACCTGGATGAGGCTTTCCGTAAATTACAGGACAGCCTCAATGGCATGTTCGGTGGCAAGAAGCGTGGCGGTGGTTCGTCAGGTGGGGGCGCTGGTCGGCGCGGTGGGTTCGGGCTGGTCTGGATTGGTCTGGTGGTGCTGCTCGCCGTTTGGCTGTTCAATGCGATCTATATCGTCGATGAGCAGGAACAGGCCGTGGTGTTGCGCTTCGGCAAGTATCACGAAACCGTAGGGCCGGGTCTGAATATTTAT
>DPSI01000596.1 GCA_003527165.1 Pseudomonas sp. | reverse complement strand
GCAGCATGGGCAGCAGGTCGCGCTCCAGGCGATCCGGAAACGACGGATCGAGCACCACCGGGATGCCCCGACGCGCCGCAGTCTCGATGGCCCGGCGCACGACCCAGGCCGGAATTTCGTAATCGAGCACCAGGCCGGCCGGGGTTTCGCTGCCTTCGATGCGCGCACAGACAGCACCGGCGGCCGCCTCGTCCCAGCAGTCATTGGCATTGGCCGCCAGCACGATCTGTTTCTTCGCATCAGGCGGCACCATGATCATCGAAACCCCGGTGGACAGCCCCGACGCTCGGCTGACGCCTTCAACCTCTACCCCAGCCTCGCGCAACGGCCCGAGCGCCTGCTCGGCCAATTCGTCGTCGCCCACCCGGCCGAGCAGAATGCTGTTGTGACCGAAACGTGACGCAAGGTAGGCGGTATTGCTGGCCTTGCCACCAGACAGACGACAAAGATCATGGGCCAGCAGGGTCTCGCGTCCGCCAGGCGGCTCATCGACCCGCACCTGGAAATCGGCATTGATACTGCCCAGCGACAACAGCGTTAGGCGCTCCATGGACATGCTCCGGTGGTTCAAGCTCGTCCTTTAACGGACCTGAACGGCCGGCCAGGGTTCGCGTTTCGCTACCTGATCGATCACCTCTGACCAATCGTGGCAAGGGCCCGCCCCGCTCCTTTCCCACTCAATGCCGGAGGCCGCTCCCGCCGATGCGGGTTAATCGGCGGGAAACCTTTCGCGCCGCAGCCGCTCGAACCTCAATCGCCAGCTCTGGCGCAGCGCCGAGGCGCCAACGTCGGGCCGGGCTGGCCGATACCGAACATCGAACCCGCTGGGGTGATCAAGTCATTGTCGGGCAGCAGCCCAAGCCTGCGTGATGCCTGTCGGGCACGCGTGCGAGGAGCTATCGAATGAGTGCGATTGCGTTGATGATTGTGGGGCTGGCGGCGATGTCGCTGGGGTATCTGTTCTACTCGAAGTTCATCGCCGAGAAGATCTACCGCCTCGACCCCAACTACCGCACCCCGGCCCACACCATGCGCGACGGCGTGGATTACGTACCGACCAACAAATTCGTCCTCTGGGGCCACCACTTCACCTCGGTGGCGGGCGCGGCGCCCATTGTCGGCCCAGCCATCGCGGTAATCTGGGGCTGGGTCCCGGCGTTTCTCTGGGTGGTGCTGGGCACCATCTTCTTCGCCGGTATCCACGACTTCGGCGCCCTCTGGGCCAGCGCCCGCAACAAAGGCCAGTCGGTGGGCATGCTCAGCGGCCGGTTGATCGGCTCGCGCGGGCGCAGCCTGTTTCTGGTGGTGATCTTCCTGGTGCTGTTGATGGTCAACGGCGCCTTTGCCGCGGTGATCTCGAATCTGCTGGTGTCGACGCCGACCTCGGTGATTCCGGTGTGGGGTGCGATCGTCGTCGCCCTGGTGATCGGCCAGTTGATCTACCGCTACAACGTCAAGCTGTTGTGGCCGTCACTGGGCGGCGTGATCGTGCTCTACTTGCTGATCCTGCTGGGCAGCGCCTACCCGATCAGCCTGCCGGATACCGTGCTGGGCCTGAGCGCCAAGTCCTTCTGGATTCTCCTGCTGTTCGCCTACGCGGCCATCGCATCGCTGCTGCCGGTGTGGGTACTGCTGCAGCCGCGCGACTACATCAACGGTCTGCAGCTGTTCGTCGGTCTCGGTCTGCTCTATCTGGCGGTGCTGTTTGGTGCGCCGGAGCTGGTCGCGCCGGCGTACAACACCGAATTACCTGCCGATAGTCCGAGCATCGTGCCGCTGCTGTTCGTCACCATCGCCTGTGGCGCGATCTCAGGCTTCCACGGCCTGGTGGCGTCCGGTACCACCTCCAAGCAGCTGGACAAGGAAACCGACGCCCGCTTCGTCGGCTACTTCGGCGCGGTGGGTGAAGGCATGCTCTCGCTGGCGGCGATCATCTGCTGCACTGCCGGTTTCGCTACGCTGCTCGATTGGCAACAGGTCTACACCGCCTTCGGCCAGGGCGGCGTGAATGCCTTCGTCCAGGGCGGCGGCACGCTGCTCGCCAACGGCCTGGGTCTGCCAGCGGACCTCGGCGCCACTATTCTCGCGGTAATGGCGATTCTCTTCGCCGGCACCACCATGGACACCGGCCTGCGCCTGCAGCGCTTCGTGATCCAGGAAGCCGGTGAGCTGGCCGGCATGAAGGTCAACACCCTGGTCGGCACATTGATCGCCGTCGGCGTGTGCATGGCCCTGGCCTTTGGCGCCGGCTCCGAGGGCAGCGGCGGCATGGCGATCTGGCCGCTGTTCGGCACCACCAACCAGCTGCTGGCCGGGCTGACGCTGTCGATCATCACCGTGTTGCTGATCAAGCAAGGCCGCCCGGCGATGTACACCCTGGTGCCGCTGGTGTTCCTCTTGGCGATGTCGATCTACGCGCTGCTGGTGCAGATGGGCCAGTTCTACCGCGCCGAGAACTGGTTGCTGCTGGGCATGGACGTGGTGATCCTGATCGCCGCGCTGTGGGTCACCCTGGAAGCGATCATCGCCATGCGCAAGGGCCGCGACCCGGCGGCCGAGATGACCACCGACGAGCCGGTGCCGTGACGCAGCGACCGTTCCTCCAGCGTTTGTCGGACGGGCTGCAGGAGTTCTACGTCGCGCCCTACCGGCGCACCTTCGCCCGGGCCCGGCGCGACGAGGACGACCTGTTCATGCTGCTGGTGTTCTCCGAGGCGCTGGGTGTGCCCAACCCGGCCGCCTGGTACACCCTGGAGCTGATGCCGGAACTCTACGAACGCTTCCATGACTGGCATCAGCGCATGGGCATGGAGCACTCGCCACTGGATCACATCGGATGTTGCTAGCGCTGGCCGCACAGAGCCGGGTGTTGTTCATCGGCGGCAAGGGCGGCGTCGGCAAGACCACCGTTGCCGCCGCCACGGCATTGCAACAGGCGCGTGCCGGACGCCGCGTGCT
>DPSI01000598.1:704-2993 GCA_003527165.1 Pseudomonas sp. | reverse complement strand
TGAATCGTCGAGGCTTTCATCAGGCGCTGGATTCGGCCTTGGCGCGGGTCGACCGGAACGGCAAGCGCATGGCCATCCTCTATATCGACCTTGACGGTTTCAAGCGCATCAACGATTCGCTGGGGCACGATGCCGGTGACGAGATCCTCTGTCGCGTGGCGCGAGTACTGGAAACCTGCATGCGCCCCTACGACATCATTGCGCGTATGGGCGGAGACGAGTTCACCGCATTGCTGGATTCCCTGGACCATCCGGAAGACGCCGCCAAGGTGGCGGAGAAGCTCATTGAGCTGATTTCGGTTCGGCATACCATTGGCGGAACCGACGTCACCCTCGGCGCCAGTATCGGCATTGCACATTTTCCTGATTGCGGCCAGAGCGTTGAAGAGTTGCTGCGCTCAGCGGACATGGCCATGTATGAAGCCAAACGCAACGGGCGGCAACAATATCGCTTCTTCTCCAGCGAAATGAACGGTCGCGCGCACGCGCGCCTGATGATGGAGGAAAATCTACGCAGCACCATCGAGCGTAACGGCTTCGCCTTGGCTTACCAGCCTCAGGTCGTGCTCGAAACAGGCGAGCTGCGTGGGTTTGAGGCCTTGCTGCGCTGGGATTACAGCGGGCGCGGCGAGGTCGAACCCAACGTTTTCATCCCGTTGCTGGAGGAAACTCGGCTGATCGACCGGGTCGGTGAATGGGCGCTGCGTGAAGGGCTCGCCCAATGCCGCGACTGGCGTGAGCGATTCGGCGAAAAGATGATTCTGAGCTTCAACATCAGCCCGGTTCAGTTCGGTCGGGCCGGGCTGATAGACGAGTTGCGTCGCTTGCTCGACGAATACCGACTCGATCCGCGCCAGCTCGAACTGGAGGTCACCGAGGGTGCATTGATGCAGGATCTCGAACAGAGCTGCGAAAAACTCCGGCAACTGCGGCAACTGGGCGTCAGGGTCGCGGTGGACGATTTCGGCACCGGTTATTCATCGCTGGCCTACCTGCGCCACTTCGACCTGGATACGCTGAAGATCGACCGGTTGTTCATCGCCAATATGCTCGACTCGCCCCGCGATGCCGCGGTGGTCAGCACCATCATCGACCTGGGGCGGAACCTGGGCCTGGAAGTCATCGCTGAGGGGGTCGAAACGCTGGCCCAGCGAGATTGGCTGATCGCTCATGACTGCCAGGTAATGCAGGGCTTTTTGGTGGCGCCGGGACTGACCGTCGAGGACGCTTTGGCATTTCCCAGGACAGTCAACTGGTCGCGCCTGGACAATCAGCCCGGCTAGTATCCGCCGGGCGCCCGATCGGCACGGGCGCTAGCGGCCCGGCGGATATTGGCGATGCAGTCTTTCGAGCTGGGCGTCCTTTTCGCTCCAAAGCTCGTTGACCCACTCCTGGAAGCTCAGCCGATAACGCTCGTCCTGATCGTAGCTGCGATGCAGAAACTCGGCGGGGATGGGCTGCGAATCGATGCGCATCACCACCTGGCCGATTCGCCCGCAGAGCAGGTCCCAGAAGCTCGGATTGCCGTCCGGGTAATGGATGGTGACGTTGATCAGCGAGGTCAGCTGCTCGCCCATGGCATCGATCACGAAAGCGATGCCGCCCGCTCTGGGTTTCAGCAAGTAGCGATAGGGCGAGGCTTGCTCGTCGTGCTTGTCCTGGGTGAAACGCGTGCCTTCGAGGAAGTTGAAAACCGACACCGGGTTGGTCCGGTAACGCTCGCAGGCCTTGCGGGTCGTCGCCAGATCTTGGCCGCGCTTTTCCGGATACTTGGCCAGGTACTCCTTGCTGAAGCGCTTCATGAAGGGAAACTCCAGCGCCCACCAACACAGGCCGATGACCGGCACCCAGATCAGTTCTTGCTTGAGGAAGAATTTCAGAATCGGCATGCGTCGGTTCAGCTGGTACTGCAGCATCAGGATATCGGCCCAGCTCTGGTGATTGCTGGTGACCAGATACGAATGATGCAGGTCGACCTTTTCCAGGCCCTGCACGTCCCATTTCGTGCGCCGAACCTGATCCATCCAGAAGCCATTCACAGCCATCCAGGATTCGGCAACCCAATGCATGCCGAAGCGCAGCGCGCGTTGGATGCGGGGAAACGGCAGCGCCAACTTGAGCAGTGAAAGGGCGAAAAGCGGCCAGCACCAGAACAGCGTGTTCAGTGCCAAAGTCAGCCCGGCAAGCACGCCCCGGAGTGGAGCAGGAAGGACACTCAGCATCGATTGGCTCGTATACCCGTCAATTAAGGCGGCAAGAGTACCGATTACGCGCCGAACTGCAAGCGGC
>DPSI01000598.1:0-611 GCA_003527165.1 Pseudomonas sp. | reverse complement strand
AACTGCAAGCGGCGAATATGCTGAGGCGAAGCGTGTAGCGACATGCCCGGCCACGACAGGCCGGGCATGTCGGTCAGCCAATCAGGCCTTTTGGCTGTCGGCCTGCAGCGCGGTGAGCGCGATGGTGAACACGATGTCATCCACCAGTGCGCCGCGGGACAGGTCGTTGACTGGTTTGCGCAGACCTTGCAGCATCGGCCCGACGCTGATCACGTTGGCGCTGCGCTGGACCGCCTTGTAGGTGGTGTTGCCGGTGTTCAGGTCCGGGAAGATGAATACCGTCGCCTGACCGGCAACCAGGCTGTTCGGCGCCTTCTGCTTGCCGACGCTGGCGACCGATGCCGCGTCGTATTGCAAAGGCCCATCGATGGGCAGTTGGGGCGCACGCTCCTGGGCGATGCGTGTCGCTTCGGCAACCTTTTCCACCTCGGCACCGCTGCCGGATGTACCGGTGGAATAGCTGATCATCGCCACCCGCGGATTGACGCCCAGGGCGACGGCCGACTCGGCGCTTTGCAATGCGATCTCCGCCAGTTCGGTGGCGCTTGGATTGGGATTCACTGCACAGTCGCCATAGACCAGAACCTGGCCCGGCAGCAGCATGAAGAACA
>DPSI01000311.1 GCA_003527165.1 Pseudomonas sp. | reverse complement strand
GGCTGCGCGACTGACTGAATCTCATGGAGAAACAACGAATGTTCAAATTCAACGCGCTTTTTGCTGCTGTCCTCGCTGTATCCGCCACCCAGGCCTTTGCTGCCAGCAGTGAAGCGGTTATCGAACAAACCGGTGTCAATCAAGTCGCCGAGGTCTACCAAGAAGGTGTCGGTCAGATATCAGAGGTCTACCAAACCGGTCCGTCGTACCGGAACACCGCCATGACCACCCAATCCGGTGAACTCAATTTCTCCCAAGTGACGCAGGAAGGCGCTTGGCATGATGCCGATGTCACTCAGACTGGTGCTGAAGGTCAGGTCACCATCAGCCAGACCAACTGGAACAACGACACCACCGTCGTGCAGGCCGGTTTCGCGAACATCGGTGACGTGACTCAGAGCGGCTGGAACAACGACGTCGTTCTGACTCAAGATGGCGCTTTCAATGACACTACCGTTGATCAAGCTGGCGAAAGCAATAACGCTTCCATCGATCAACTTGGTCAGGAAAGCTCCATCTTTGTAAGCCAGACCGGCTACAAGAACGCTGCTGACATCGACCAGACGGGCCTGGGTAGCACCGTTGACCTGATGCAGCTGGGCAGCGAAAACTTCGCCTCAATCGATCAGACCAGTGAGTCGAGTACGGTCAACGTGCTACAGGACGGCGCGCTCAATCTCGCAACCGTGGATCAGGCAGGCTTTGCAAATATCGCCAACATCAGCCAGATGGGCGACAAAAACCTGGCAACCGTAACGCAGCGTTAATCAGCGCTGCATGCACCGGCTTCGGCCGGCATCGAAAAACCCTAAGCCTCCACGATAGGCTTGGGGTTTTTATGTGTGGCGGCTCAGAATTACTGAGCCGGCGGGATGAGAAATTTGTCGGTGACCAATCTGATCGCGTTTCAAGCGCGGCGGGCACGAACCCGTAGGGTGGGTTTTAACCCACACGCCACCGGACGATGTGCCGCAGTACGAACGGCATCCCGTTAGGGCATTACCAGCCTTCATGCAAGACATTGGTGCGTTTCAACGACGACCCGACGCCAATCACGAGCAATTTCGCACCGCAGCCTGTATACAAAAATCGGGCGGGAAACGCCGGGGCGTCTAAGCTTAAAACGTCAAGAATGGCCGACCCCGTCGACCATCGTTTCGATACCTCGCGGGCCGTGTCGTACGCGGAACAAGAACTGCATACACAAATGCCATCTTGTCTTGCATACAGAGCGCACGCCGATGAACCACGACGACTTTCAGATCAAGCAGATCGATCCCAGCCTGCACAATGCCGATCTGGCGCCGCTCCCCCCGGCAAAGCGCAAGTGGGGCTGGTTCGAAATATTCAACGTCTGGTCAAACGATATCCAGAGTCTGTTCGGCTATACCCTCGCCGCCACGCTGTTCATCAGTTACGGCCTGAACGGCTGGGCGGTGCTTGCCGGAATCGTGCTGGCCGGTTTCATCGTCATGGGCCTGGTGCAGCTGACCGGTAAGCCCAGCGTGAAGTACGGCATCCCGTTTCCGGTCATGGCCCGCGCCAGCATGGGCGTGCGCGGGGCGAATTTCCCGGCGGTGGTGCGCGGCGTCGTGGCGATCTTCTGGTACGGCGTGCAGACCTACTTCGCCTCGACCGCCGTGGCGCTGCTGATCCGCACGCTGGTCGGCCCCGGCTCGGAGGCGACGTTGCTGGGCCTGACCGCGGTCGACTGGATCGCCTACGTGATCGTCTGCATCTTCCAGGTCGCGCTGTTCGTGCGTGGCGTCGACTGGGTCACGCGCTTCCTCAACTGGGCCGGTCCGCTGGTCTATCTGGTGATGATCGCGATGATGATCGCCATCTGTTATCAGGCCGGACCAAGTCTCGCGGGCGCACTGGGCGGTATCTTCAGCGGCACCGGCAGCTATGCTGGCGGGCCGATCGCCGCCTTCGCCGCCGTAGTCGGCACCATGGTCGCCTACTTCGCTGCGGTGGTGATCAACTATGGTGACTTTGCTCGCTTCGTGAAGAACGAGCGGCAGATGCGCATCGGCAACTTCCTCGGCCTGCCTGTGAGCCTGGCGTTCTTCTCGCTGATCGCGCTGGTGATCACCGCCGGGACCGTGGTGGTGTTCGGCGAGACGCTGACCAACCCCACCGATATCGTGGCCCGCATCGACAACGCTGGCCTCACCCTGATAGCCGCGATCACCTTCTTTGCCGCCACCGTCGGAATCAACCTGGTCGCCAACTTCATTCCTCCGGCCTATGACATCGCCAACCTGGCGCCCGCGCGTATCAGCGCTCGCACCGGCGGTTTCATCACGGCGGCGATCGCGTTTTTCATCGGTGCATTGTGGGTGTCATTCATCAGCGCGGTCGGCATCGCCGCCTTCGTCGATACACTGGGCGCTGTGCTGGCGCCGCTGTACGGCATCATTGTGGCCGATTATTACCTGGTCCGCCGGCAGCGGCTGGACGTGCAGCAGCTGTTTTCCGCCGAGCCAGGCTCGGCCTACTATTTCAACGCAGGATGGAACCGCAAGGCGATCATCGCCTTTGGCCTCAGCTCGGTGTTCTCGGTTGCCTCGGTCTGGATGCCCGGTCTGGAAAGCCTTTCGGGCTTCGCCTGGCTGCTCGGCGCCCTGTTCGGTGCAGTGGTGCATTATCTGCTGATGCGTAAGCAGATCCTTCCGGCGAACGCGACGCCGCCCCTCACGACCCAGGCGTAACGCCCTTATCCGAATCGGTCCGGCGAGCTTGTCGGCCCGATTCGGCTTGGTTATTCGTAAACAACAGCTCATGCCAACACCACGCACTGCCAAGCCAACGCCCGCAATGTACCGATCGGAACGGACGTTTTCAGCTATCAGCCACAAACCGCACCCACCACCTTTGGGTCATCGTTAAGACACCGGATCCGGCTTCGCCACCGTGGCGCGCATCCACACGAATGTCTGGATGGTCTACGCCGATACCGGAACTGGAGCAAATGGAAGCTCTGCAGCGATGCACCGGCTCTGAGCATTTGTGCTGCGGTCAACGCAGCTGGCTGTCTTTGCTGCCGCGGCGGTTGTAGCCGCTGAACTTCGCTTCTTGCTTGTCCAGCTCGGTCTGGCACTTCACGCACAGCCGCACACCCTGAACCGCCTGCCGCCGCGCATCCGGAATCTTCGCACCACATTCCTCGCAGTGCGTCAGGCTTTCGCCTCGCCCCAGCCGGCTGCGCGCTCGCTGCACGGCGTCTTCTATAGTGCTGTCGATCTGTTCCTGTACCGCGCCTTCGTTTGCCCACCCAGTGGCCATCACAACCTCCCGCCTGCCCTGAAGCAGGTCATTGGTACAGGAGATTGGAACGGCCCAGGCAGCGGCCGTTCAGTTCGCAACCACTAGGTTCCCCTATGTCGCCAACGAATCGGCACCGCCCGTCGTTCGCTTGGCGTCAAAACGACGAACGGAGATTCCCTCAGGTTCGCATCGACTACCCTTCCCGTCGATTTGATCAGCAAGCGAGCGCCTACAGCCCATCTAGGGCTGGATCGGCATTCCCTTTTGCAGTCGCCACCGAGCGGCTTTTGACTAATCCACCCATGAATCGGTGTATGGACAAGAAACTCGTTGTGATGGCGTTGATGCTCGGCCTCAGCGGATGCGCCAGCCAACCACAGGTCGTCGAGCGCGAAGTCGGCCAATTCGATCTCAAGCTGGGTACCGCACCGACCCGAAGTATGGCTCAGGGCTTGGTCAACCCGATCGCCGCGAGCACCTTCCGCGGCGGCCTGGACCTGACCCACGCCGGCGGTATGTATGTGGGTCAATGGGCGCCGAGCATGGGCATTCTTGAAAACAGCCCGCTGGAGCTGAACACCTACATGGGCTATGCCCAACAGCATATCGACGACACCCCGGGCTTCGAGCTGGGCGTGATCCGCTACAGCTTTCCCGAGTTGGAAAACAGCGACCGCCACCAATACTACGCGGGTATCAATCTGGCCGGCAGCCGCCTGGGTGGCGCGCTGAGTAGCGCACCCGGACGTACCGACAGTACCTTGCTGTTGGAGTTGGGATCGGTTCAGCCATTGAATGTCGCTGTGCGTCTGAAATATGCCAGCCATTCGATGGACAGCCCGATGTATCACATCGGCGGCAGCGTGCGGGTATTCAACGACTGGTCGCTGAATCTGTCCCGCCCGCTCCTCGGCATGCATATGGATCTGTCCTACACCGACTCCAACCTGAGCGGGCCACAGTGCGGTGTCTACTCGGGGCAGAACGCCCACTGCGAGGGCTTTTTCATGTTCAAAGCCCAGCGCTCGCTGTTCTGAGCCGTTGATGCTCCGCTAGCGAAACCGCATCCGCGCATGCAGCACGGCCAGCAGGAACGCCGCCGTCGCGAAGCCGTAGAGCAGCCCCAGACGCCCATCCTGATACAGCCAGGACCCCAGCACCGGACCGGTAGCCATACCCATGAAACGGAAGAAATTGTAACTGCCCACGGCGGTGGCGCGGTTGTGCGGGTACAGATCCATCAGCAAGCTGGTCTGCACCGGCAGCGACAAACCGAGAAACAGACCGAACGCGCTGGCCGCTATCACCAGCATGGCGAGCGACCACTGCGCAACCCCGAGGAACAGCAGCACGCTAAGGGCGTTCAACCCAGCGGTCACCAACAGCGTTGGTCGTTGTTGCCAGCGTCCCAGTAGCCGGCCACCGACGAAACTGCCAATCACCACCGCAATCGACAGCGGGAGAAACACCAGGCCCTTTTCGCTGGCACTGAGGCCATAGGTGGTATCCAGCACGCGCGGCATGAACACCAGATAGTTGTAGAAGGCGTAGTACTGCACGAAGCTCAACAGCATGATCGCCACGCCTTGGCGGTTGCGCAGCACTTCCAGGTATTCGCTCGGATGAAAGGCTCTTGGCGTCCCCCCGGCAGGACGCGTCTCCTGCAGCCAGAGCGCATTCGCCAGCAACACGAGCGCGCCTACCGCCGCCAGCAGCAGGAACACGTAATGGAAATCCACATGTTCACCGATAAAACCACCCACCACCGGGCCGACCACCGGCCCCAGCGCCACCATCATCTGGAACGAGCCCATCGCCCGCCCGCGCTCCGCTCCCTCGAAA
>DPSI01000248.1:7021-9231 GCA_003527165.1 Pseudomonas sp. | reverse complement strand
TAAAAACGATGCTGTGGCGAACGAGATTGGAACGAGAACCCTTCTGCCTTAGTCAGGTTCAAACATGGCTCAGCAGAAGTGCAGCCCAACTTAAATTCGACATCATTCGGGGTGATAACTGCCGGCCCTGCCCCGGCAGCCCTCCAGACCTCCTCCCCTGTGTTGTAGATTACCATCCAGCGAGCCCCCTCCACTTTGGCGGCATCCATACCTGGGCTGAGGACCGGAATGCTGCACTCTCCGGATCCGGGGCAGCGAGGCGGGTCGTAACGCACGAGCGAGTCTTCCCGTTCATTGGCGCGGTAACGACCGCCTTCGCTGATCGCCAGTAGTTCGAGAGCGCGACAACCCAAGGGAGGGCAAGAGGATTCGTTACGCAGCGAATTCGGCACCGCCAGCCGGATATCCCTTGCCATACGGTTAAGCGCAGTTGCGGCGAGGTCGGTCAGTTCGGCGCGGCGGCCCTGGTCGACGAAGCCTTGCAGAGGCCGGGACATGACGGTGGAGATCATCACCGCGACGATACCGGCCAGGGCAATGACCATGATCAGTTCGACTAGGGTGAAGCCGCATTGCCGGTAACTTTTGTAGGACGCCCCCTTCATCAGTAGTCCGTCCTGTATCCGGTCAGGGTGAGCGTTTGTCCTGCTGGGTCTTTAACGGAAACCTCGATGCGGATGGCATCCACTTGGCTTCCTGCTGGTCCAAGCTCGGTGTCGTCCAATACCGCTGTCACCCTATAAGCAGAAAGCTCTTGGATCGGTACGTTATTGATACCCTTGGGTGCCTCATTGGTCGGGATCAAATCGGGATTACTAGCGAGATCGGCAATCAGCAACGCCTCCAGATAACTCTCCGCGATCATCAAACTCTGCTGCCGCAACATCGGATCGGCAGAGCGGCCGGTTATGGACGCCATGGCGGAGAACAACGCGGCAGCGGCGATGCCGATGATGACGATTGTGATGACCAGCTCCACCAGGGTCATGCCGTGTTGGGAGCGAGTCATGGGAGCAGGCCCTGGCCGGCAGTGAAGGAAGAATCTCCGAGAAATTTCTTCCGCCCGATCAGTTTCCCGACCGGCCACGCTGCTTTTGTAGGGGCGAATTCATTCGCCTGGCTGCGTGCGATCAGCCCATGCGGAACGTGTGACAGGCGCCGTAGCGTCAAACCACGCGGGTTGAGACTTTGGGGTTTGTCGTCGTGCTGCAGGTGTCGGGTAGTTCGGTGCCAGGCGAATAAATTCGCCCCTACGGAAAACGGCGCGCACGAGATCAGCTGGGTGGTCATGGGCTGGCCTCGATAAAGCCGGTTGCAGCATGAACCTTGAACTCGAATAGGTTGCCTACCTGCACCGTGACACGAGTATTTTCCGTATCCGCTGCACAGGTATTTGAAATATTGGCATAAATACAACCAAGCGGCCCAAATACAAATGGGAAAAAAGCTGCTTGTACTGTTACTCCAGCAGGAATGTTGGGAATCTCGTCTGCGCGAGAATACGACTGCCCATCGGGGCCGACAATCAGACCTGTATATGATGGGTTTATATCATCGCAATCAGCAGCGCGGTGCAATAAAACCTTTCCTGATGAGTCTTGACTAACTCGAATACGACATCCACTCGCCACAGCTAACTTCTGCGCATAGCGAATAGCAGAAAGAGTTTCTTCAAAATAGAAACGCTCATCGAAGTTGTTTCGAGCGAAAAAGCGCGGCCCCACCACGGCGGCGAGGATGCCGATGATGACTATCACCAGAATCAGTTCGACGATGGTGAAGCCGCGTTGTTTTTTCATATCAACAGGGTCAGCTCGATCAGGGTAAAGGCGCTCTGGCGTCTATTCATACAACGGTCCCTGTAAGATAAGCACGCTTGTTACCGGGCTCAACGCGGATATGCCCGTGTTGATTGCCATCTCGATATTCAACCATGTAAGGCGGGTTGAACCCGCCCTACAAGCTGGAATAATCCAGCCTTCATAAATTCATGGCAACGCGGTTGAAAAAACTAGCTTGCCGTATAGCACCGTAGGGCGGGTAGAACCCGCCGAACGAAGATTGCAGCAGGATTCGGTAATTTGCGGGTTGCAACCATCCTACAAGACTGCACCCGCCATACATGGCTTCCGTTTTAATCAACCACTACAGCCATCAACCTCAACTACAACATCATATGGCGTAATCTCAACAGGCGGCCCCGCCGAATA
>DPSI01000248.1:459-6866 GCA_003527165.1 Pseudomonas sp. | reverse complement strand
CAGCAGTATATTCCACGGAGCAATTACTACCTGAAAAACCTTCGGGCGTATATTTAATCACACCAGTTCGACTATCTTCATCGAAACCATCAATCTGCGCAGCGAGACCAATGCCAGCTGGAGTAGCCGTCGGATAGCCGCCAACCATTCTGATCCCTTGGTTTTCGAGTTCTACCTCAGCGTTGTGCGCCTTACCCTCAGCCAGATGCTTTGAATGGGCAATTGCTGCTGCGGAACGTATAGCGCCACTTAACCCCTTTACCGCCGAAGCCCTAGCGTCCCCACCAAAATCCGCAAACCTCGGCAACGCAAACGCCGCCAAGATACCCAATATCACAATAACCATAATCAACTCGATCATGGTGAAGCCGCTTTGTTGTTTCTTCATCTCAATTACTCTTATCTTCATCAATTGAATGTGTACTTCACTTCGCCGACGTCACTGTCATAGGTGATGGTGGCGTTGGAATCATGGCGCTGGTAGGTATATGTGCAGATTGTTCCCGCGGCAGTTGCGTAATAATCGAAACCAGTACCCGACTGAGCAACCGTTGGTGCAGAACCCTGCAAAACGTTTTCCCACACTGCTATGCAGCTTGGAGTGCCATTAATGCCCGTCGGCCATCCCTTGTTGTTTGTAGAGACGTTTCCTTTACCAAACCCAGCCACTGGACTTGTGACTGCGCCTTTAGAACCATTGATTTCCCATTGAGCCCGCACCAACGCCACGCCAGCACCTAGGGCGCCGGCAGTGCCCGCCACCGCCGCCCGATGCGCATCTTCGCTCGCGTCCATAAACCGCGGCAACGCCACCGCCGCCAATATCCCGAGAATGGCGATAACCACTACCAGCTCAATCATGGTGAAACCTTTTTGCTTGTTCATTCCTGCTTCTCGTTATGTTGGTTGACACGGCCTTCCGTGGCCGAACCGTTCTGGTTGTACTGACGGGGCATCCATGAACCGTCAGCGGTTTTTCGCAATGGACTGACTGCTAGTTAGCTACACCACAGCCTGACCTGATGCTCTTCCCGTGCCGGTAAGTTGGCTCGCGTGCAGCTGTTGCCTGCGATAGCAAAAGCTCGGCCAACTTACCGACGCTGTATCTGTTATCCCCTCCCCTGCGCCGCACCGCCCAATTCCCACATCGGCAGGAACACGCCGAGCGCAAGAATCAACACCATCACGCCCATACAGACGATCAGGATCGGTTCGATGGCGTCGGCCAGTTGCTTGAGGTCGTAGTCGACCTCTTGCTCGTAGAAATCCGCGACTTCGACGAAGAGGTCGTCCAGCGCGCCGGTTTCCTCGCCGACCGCCATCATCTGCAGCACCAGCGGGGTGAACAGGCCGCTGGACGAGGCGGTGCGCGTCAAGGCTTCGCCGCGCTCAATGCCTTCGCGCATGCCGAGGATCGCCTGGCCGATGTGGCGGTTGCCGACGCTTGCGCTGTTGATCGAAAGGGTCTGCAGTAGCGGCACGCCGGCGCGGTACATCATCGCGAAGGTGCGGGTGAAGCGCGCCAGGGCGATGCGCTCGAAGATGCCGCCGACGATGGGCAGGCGCAGTTTGATGCGGTCCCACTTCAAGGCGCCGGAATCGGTCTCGATCCACTTGAAGAAGCCGTAGAGCCCGCCGACGATGCCGAGCAGCAACAGCCACCACCAGTCGCGCATGA
Source organism: Pseudomonas sp. (assembly GCA_003527165.1). Taxonomy (GTDB): domain Bacteria; phylum Pseudomonadota; class Gammaproteobacteria; order Pseudomonadales; family Pseudomonadaceae; genus Stutzerimonas. Next base: position 5,188 of record DPSI01000248.1, on the reverse strand, counting down.
AGTTGGAGGTACCGATCAGCACGCGCGTGGCCCAGGGCAGCTGGGCATGGAACTGGGCGAAGACCTTGGCGAACGCTGGGATCACCAACAGGTTAATCACCGCCAGCGCCACGCCCATGGCGACCAGCACGAAGATGGGGTAGCGGGTGGCCTGCTTGATGCGCTTGCGAGTCTCGCGTTCGAGCTCCAGGTAGATCGCCAGCTGCTTGAAAGCCTGATCCAGCTGGCCGGTGTTCTCGCCGACGCTGACCATGCTGACGAACAGGTTGTTGAAGACCTTGGGGTGGGCATTCAGGGCCACGGCCATGGACTGTCCGCTTTCCAGGCTGGCGCGCACCTCCTGCAGAACCTGCCGGAAAAACAGGTTTCGATTGGACTCAGCCAGGCCGCCGATGGCGCGAATGATGGGCACCCCCGCCTTGCTCAGGCTGTACATCTGCCGGCTGAAGATGATCAGCTCGTCCAGGTCGACGCGCTTGCGCCGCAGCTTGTCGCGCAGCATTGCCAGCGCATCGCCGCTGCCGGTCTGAGCCTCGCCGGCCTCGATGGTCAACGGCGTGATCTGCCGGGACAGCAGTTCGCCCGCAACGGAATCGGCACTGGCGCCCTCAAGCTCGCCGCTGACCTTGACGCCCTGGGCGTTGCGGCCGGTGTAGCGGAAGACGGGCATCAGGCGAGCGCTCCGGTTTTTTTCAAGGCTGCTTGGCGCCGTGCACGCCTCAGAAGCGCCCCCTCACCCCAGCCCTCTCCCCGGAGGGGCGAGGGAGCGTTCGTGCAGAAGTGAGGCGTGGTGCCGGTCGGTAGCGGCGAGCGCACCGTAGATAAATAGGAGCGCGCCTGCGCATGGTGGCGACTGCCTGCCGTGCGAACCGGGTTTGCCAGTCCGCAGGCTACGACAGACGCGGTGTGGCGATGCGCAGACCGATTGTTCACGCGTTCACCTCATCGTCGGCCAGGGTCGCGCAGACCTTGAGCACCTCGTCCACGCTGGTGATGCCGGCGATGGCGTAATCCATGGCGCACTCGGCCAGCGGTCGATAATGAGGCTGCTGACGCGCAGCTTCAGCGAAGCCCTGCGGATCGCCACGGCGCAGCGCGGCGACCATCGCCTCGTCCAGTTCCAGCAGTTCGTAGACACCGACACGTCCGCTGTAACCGCTGTTGTGGCACTGATGGCAACCGCTACCGCGATGGAAGCGCTTGCCCTCCAGCGAGCCGCCGTGCAGCGCCTCCAACCAGGCCAGCTGGCGCGGATCGGGCTGATGTTGTTCCTGGCAGTTTTCGCATACGCGGCGAATCAGGCGCTGGGCCAACACCGCGTTGAGCGCGGTGGCGACGAGAAAGGGTTCGACCCCCATGTCGATCAGTCGCATGGCTGAGGTCAGGGCGTCATTGGTATGCAACGTGGAAAGTACCAGGTGACCGGTAAGGGCGGCGCGCAGGCCGATCTCGGCGGTTTCCTGGTCGCGGATCTCACCGACCAGCACGATGTCCGGATCCTGGCGCAGCGCGGCGCGCAGCACGCGGGCGAAGGTCAGTTCGATCTTGGCGTTGACCTGTACCTGGTTGATCCGCGGCAGCCTATATTCCACCGGATCTTCGACGGTGATGATCTTCTTCTCCGGGCTGTTCAGCTCCGAGAGACCGGCGTACAAAGTGGTGGTCTTGCCCGAACCGGTTGGGCCCGTGACCAGCACCATACCGTGCGGGCGCTGTAGCAGACGGCGGAAACGCTCGAGCATGGCCGGTGGCATACCGGTGGCGTCGAGCTTGAACATCGCCCCGCTCTGGTCGAGCAAACGCATCACCACCGATTCACCGAACTGCACCGGCATGGTCGAGACCCGCACGTCGAGGTTGCGGTTCTTCACCCGGATGTTGAAACGACCGTCCTGCGGCAGGCGCTTCTCGGAGATGTCCAGGCCGGACATGATCTTCAGCCGCATCACCAGCGCCGAAGCGACCCGGTGTTCCTTCATCACCTGTTCATTGAGCACGCCATCGATACGTTGGCGGATCCGCACGACGCCTTCGTCGGGCTCGATATGAATGTCGGATGCCTTCATTTGCACGGCATCCTCGAACAGCGTCTGCAGCAGGCGCACCACCGGCGCATCGCTGTTGCTCTCGGCGCCCAGGCGCGACAGGTCGAAATCGCTGTCCTGTAGTTCGCCTTCCAGCTCGCCGGCCAACGAGGCGATCTCGCTGGTGCGCCGGTAGAGCTGATCGAGCGCGGCGAGCAGTTCGCTTTCGCGCACCACGGCGGGGAATACGCGCTTGCCCAGCAGGCGCTCCATCTCGTCCTGGGCGAACAGATCGAGCGGATCGGTCATGCCCACCAGCAGGCCATCGGCCTGACGCGACAGCACGATCACCCGGAAGCGCCGCGCCACCGCCTCGGGAAGGCTCTGGGTCAGCTGGTTGTCGAACTTGTAGTGCTTGAGCTCGACGAAGGGGATCTGCAATTGCTCGGAAAGCGCCCGGAGCAGGCGGCCTTCATCGATAAAGCCGAGGTCGAGCACGGTCCGGCCGAGCTTCGAGCCGGTACGTTTCTGATCTTGCAGGGCGAGCTGCAGTTGGGCGTCGCTGATCAGCCCGGCCTGGACCAGAAGGTCACCGAGGCGAATCTTGCGCTGGCGGATGTCCTGAGTCATTTCGTTCCTCCCAGGGAACCGGCACGTTCGGTGGCGAACTGAAGCGCACTTTCATCCAGCCCCTGCCCCTGCAGCGCCAGGCGATACTGCCGACCGGCCTGTGCCGACTGGCCGAGTTGTTCCAGCGCGATAGCCAGGCCGAGCTGCCACGCGCCCTGATTCGGCTGAACAGCGACCAGCTGTCGGTAGGTCGCGGCACTGGCGGACCAGTCGCCGACCTGCTGGTAAAGCGCGGCAAGCAGGGCGTGGTACGTCGTGTTGCGCTGCAACTGCGGGGCGCTCTGCTGCAGGGTCGCGATGGCTGCGACCTGATCGCCCATCTGCAACTGGCCGCGCGCGAGCAGCTCGCGCAGCTCCACGTCGAATGGGCGCGCCTGCAACTGAGCCGGCAGCCACCTCAGCAACGCAGCGGTGTCACCAGCGGCGAGATAGGCGCGGGCCAGCCAGCGGCTGACCTCCGGATTGTTCGGTTGAGCCTGATGCAGCGCCTGCAATTGCCGGATGGCCAGCAGATGATCGCCCCGAGCCAGGGCTTGTCGCGCTTCGGCAAGCGCATCGGGCTGGTGCGTACCAATGCTGAGCGTCTTGGGCCCAGCCGGAGCCGGCCGCTCGACACTCGGCGCTGGGCGCCGCATGGCTTGCGGTGCCGGAATGACCTCGGCGCTGGCCGGCTCGTTGACGGATTCAGCCGGAGCGGCCTCGCGAGTAACCCAGGCCGGCAATTGAGCTTCGTCCAGCTCGTCCGCCTCGGCTACCGGCATCGATACGGATTGTTCCTCAGGAGCTTCGGCAGCGCTAAGCGGTACGTCCAACCACAGTTGCGACCGTTCTCCAGCTGATTCGAGCCGGTCGGCCACATTCAACCGATCGCCGAAACCGACCAGCAGCACCTGAACGTCATCGCCCTGCGCCTCGACGCGCCAGGACAGCGTCTGACCATCCATCTCGATACGACCGGTGCGAGCCTCGCCCTTGAACTGGACGGCTTTCAGCTGGAAGCTGACCGAGCCGGCAGTATCGGTTCGCTGGTAGCTGACGGATCGGTCCAGCAGCAGCTGAAGAACGAAACGCCGTCCATCGTTCTGCGGCAGCACGTCCAGCAACCGCGTTGAGGCAACCCTCTCTGGCATGGGCACGACCTGCTCGACCGATACCGGCGACACCACCGAGGGCTCGGCAGTCCGTCGCAGGCGGTCGGAAAGGATGAACAGCGCAACCGCCACCAGCCCGGCCGCCGCCACGATCATTAACCAGCGGCGCAGATGCTCGTAGCGTTCGCGCCGCGCCGCACCGGCTTCGTCCACCGCGTGGATGCCGCCCAGCTGCTGCCGCTCGGCCGGCGCCGCGCGGCGTGCTTCCAGATCACGCAGCATGTCGTTGACCAGGCTCACGGCAGCACCTCGGTGAGTTGCACCAGCCAAGGCCAGGCGCCAACGATCAGCGCCAGCGACAGGCCACCACCGGCCAGCGTCCAGCCGAAGCGACGCGAAGCGCTTCGCCAGAAGGGCCGTGCACCTTCGGTATCGTTCAATGCCCGACGGACATGGCGGGCCAGGACCTGACGAGAGCCTTCACCGAAGGCCACCATCAGGCACTTGTTCGCCAGAATGTTGAGCAGGCGAGGAATGCCGCCGCTGCCGCGTACCAGCAAACGTACCGCTGCGGCCTTGAACAGCGGCTCGCCACGATAGCCGGCCACCGCGAGGCGTTCCTGCAGATAGCGAGTGGCATCGCTGACATCCAGCGGCCGCAGGCTGTATGAAAAGGTGATGCGTTGACGCAGCTGACGGAAATCCTCGCGCGCCAGCGTGGCATCCAGTTCCGGCTGGCCGAACAACACCACTTGCAGCAGCTTGCTGTGCTCGGTCTCGAGATTGGTCAATAGGCGCAATGCTTCGAGCGTCGCGGTAGGCAGCGCCTGGGCTTCATCAATCAGCAGCACGGTGCGCTTGCCCTGTCCGGCCAGTGCGATCAGGCGCCGGTGCAAGGCGCTCAGCAGGCCGTGATTGTCCAGGTCAGCGACATCAGCAATATGCAGCTCCTGCGCCAGCGCCTGGCGCAAGGCCATGGGCGCA
>DPSI01000248.1:0-373 GCA_003527165.1 Pseudomonas sp. | reverse complement strand
GCCGGGCGTCAACGTCGGATTGGGCAGCCAGGCGACCTGATACTGATGGGCTTCAAGCTCGTTCAGCAGGGCACGGCAGAGCAGCGTCTTACCGGTGCCAACCTCGCCGATAACCTTGATGAAGCCCTCGCCCTCGCCCAGCGCCACGCGCAGCAGATTCAGGCAAGCCTGATACGGCGCCAGCTGGACCATGAAACCGGTGTTCGGCGTAAGTGCGAACGGCTTTTCGCGCAGCCCGAAAAATGCTTCGTACATGCTCGCCGTTACCTGATCGACCGAAAGGATTCGGCGGTTTTGCGCAGGTCATCCAGCCAGACCTGGTCGTCCACCACCTGCGGCCGCATGAGAATCACCAACTCGGTCTGCTGCAGCG
>DPSI01000075.1 GCA_003527165.1 Pseudomonas sp. | reverse complement strand
GGTCAGTGCAGATGAGCCGAGGCAAGACGCGAGTTCGGTAGGGAAAAAGCGTGGGTTCGGGGAAAGCGCGGCGGGTTGAAAGCAGCTGGCGTAAATACTCGCAACCTCGCCACCGAACAAAAGCGGCTACAGGCCGAGCTTTCTAAAGTTTCGGCGACCGGACGTAGCAGCCAGGCCCTTCAGGCGGCGACTGACGACTTAGGCGTCGGTCGCTACCGCGCGTTGCAAGCTGAGCTAATCAGGGTGCAACAGCAGTACAAGATACTGCGCTCAAGCGGCACGTTGACGACTCGTGAACTTGCCATCGCACAGCAGACCTACACGCAGCGAATCCGTGAAACCAACCAGGCGCTACGCGATAACGCGTTAGCTCGGTCGGGCGCCGGTGTCGGAACCGCAGTTGGTGGGCTCGTCGGCGGAATCGGCCTGCTTGAGGGGGCGCGCGCTTATGCAAGCGCCACCGATCTGGCAAAGAAAATGGAAGCGCAGCTCAGACTTGCGACCGAATCGCAGGAAGAGTTCAACCGAGCCCAGGCCGAAACATACCGCATTGCCCAAGAGAATCAAGCTCCTTTGGCGGATGTGGTTACCCTGTATTCTCGACTCACCCCAGCATTGCGCGAGGTCGGCAGGGGACAGGGCGATGCGCTCCAAATTATCGAAGCCGTCACGAAGTCGTTAAGGATTAGCGGTGCGACCGCCCAGGAAACGGCATCAACGATCCAGCAGTTCTCCCAGGCGCTCGGCTCAGGAATACTGCGCGGTGAAGAATTCAACACCTTGGCTGAAAGTTCCCCTCGTTTGCTCCGAGCACTGGCTGATGGGCTGAATACCAACGTTGGCGCCCTGCGCCAGTTGGCAGCGGACGGCCAGCTTACCGCTAATGTGATCTCCGATGTCCTAATCGGCCAGCTTCCAAAGCTGACGGAAGAAGCTGCTCAGCTTCCAGAAACTTTTTCGGGCGCAGCTACCAAGTTCAAGAACGACCTAGTGGCCGCCATCACTGTTCTGGATCGTTTCACCGGAGCTTCCGATTCGGCCATCGGCTCGCTCGGACGCTTGTCGGGGGCGCTGAGTGCCGCCAGCAAAGCAGAGTCCCCGGCTGTCCTTGATCGATTCAACGAAACGTTCCGGCTACTCCGCAACAGTGACTTCCAGAGCAAGGCGTTCTCGTTCCTCCTGTTCGGTTTCGAAGGCGCGATGGAGCAGGCTGCTGAGGTCGAGGAGGCAGTGGGCGTTGTCAAAGAAGCGCGACAGGATGACCTGAACAATTACGCGGCGTATATCAGCAATCTTGAAACGCTTCGCCAAACCGAGGTCAAGGCCGCAAGCGATGCGGTCAAGGCTCGTGTCCGGGCGGAGCGTGATGCGCTCAATGAGCTGGAAAAGGCCAAGCGAGCGCAGCTCGATACTGAGATTCGCTACAAGGAGGCGCTAGACCAGGTACGGTCCGGGGGCTCAGGCTCGGCCAGCTATGGCAACGCAATAGAATTGCGCATCAGCGCCCGTCAGGCACTCGAGGCCAATGATTTCGAGCTGGCTAAGCGCAACGCACAAGCCGCCCTGAAGATGCTGATGGAGCTCGCCGATGCCGGCGAAAACACCTACGGCTTCGATGGCTTCATCAAAAGCCTGAGAGACATCGAGAACCAGGCCGACAGGATCAACCTCGATCAAGCTAAGAGCAGCTTCGAGCAGGCGCAGCAGCAAACGGCAGACCTGAGGGCGCTGTTGGATGGCCTAAAGAACACGACCATCACCGTTACGATGAACAAAGAGGCGCTCGCCCAGGTGCGCGCGCAGCTGCAAGAACTAGCGACAATCACCGGCCGGCCGATTGATCTATCCGGGTTGCCTGCTACAAATGCGGCAACAGGCCCGGCCGGCGACGATCCACACCCCGGCTCGACCAGTACCAATGGCCAAGGCTATACGGGAACTACCGCAGGTCATACCTCCCAGCCGTCATCCGCGCCCGCAGAGGTTCGACCAGCAGGAATTCGGCAGGATGGGAAGAACAGCTGGACCAATTTGCCACCCGTGGATGTTGCGGTCGCGCCGCAAGGCATCCAGCAAGACGGGGCCAACAGCTGGAGCAGCCTACCTCCAGTCGAGGTTGCAGTGCTGCCCCGGGGCATTCGGCAGGATGGAGAAAACAGCTTCACCAACCTGCCCCCGGTTGATGTTGAGCTGCAGGTTGATCAGGCGGCTGCGAGCGTAGCGCAACAGCAAGTAGCCGACTTGGCGCAGCAACTCAAGCGGCAGCTGATTATCCCCATCACGCCGGTGGCCGGCCCGGCAGGCGCTACACCTACCGGCCAGGTCGACGGCTACGCTACCGGAGGGCTGATCCGCGGGCCTGGCAGTGGCACTAGTGACAGCATCCTTGCCCGGCTCTCCGATGGTGAGTTCGTCATGCGAGCCGATGCAGTGAGGCACTACGGCCCAACCTTGCTGCAGAGGATCAACACGCGACAGGTACCCAAGTTTGCGGACGGTGGATTGGTTAGCAGTGCCATTCACCCAAGCGTGCCGCCCATGGCGCACCTAGTAGAGAGAAAGGCAGACGCTAAACAGGGCCTGGACCTTTCCGACTACGGTCGCGTGGCGCTCGATCTCGGCGGTGGGCGTGAATACCAAGCCATCGTCCATCGTTCTGTGTCGGATGAGTTACACCTCGCGGCCCGCAAGTATGGACGCACGCACACCAAGGGGTGAGAAATGGAAACACGCTGGAACTACATACGTGAGAAAGTCGTTTGCTTCTCCGTCACCTTTAACCATGCCATTTTCAAGGTGCCGGTTCTTGGACCGTTCGCGAGCGGCGCTGCTGCCGGGGCGGCGATGGACTCGCTTCTGAAACGCTATCCCGACGCCACTATTCGCCTGGATCGTGTCACTGACCCCGCCCTGCGGAAACTATCCAGAGCCGAGCTGGACAATAGGGCCGAGCTAGCTGAAATCCTATTGGAGGTAGCACTAACGGAGCCTTTCAGTGTTGTCGAAGGCATTGGACGTTCTGCACAAGAATATCTGCCAGAGCATGCGGCAGCGATAGCTGAACGCGTCGGCTGCTCTGTGGGAGATATTGTCGTTTTCGAAGGGGCTAATTTCGAAGGTGATCCCATGTGGATCGCCTTTCGCAGGCACCTCCAAACAACCGATCGTATGAAGGCCGAAACGCAAGCACTGTGGCGGCGGCGCGAGCTGGAGCAAAATGGGCTGAGCGGGGAGTGCATATCGGTCGTTACGCTACCGCTAGTAGTGCCGTCGTTAGGCGTTTAAGTCAGCTTTAACCAGCTCCAATGACCGCCAGTCGCCGGCTAACGGCCAGCGCTCGCGCAGTTCGTCATAAGAGAGCTTCGAGGCAAGATAATATAAAAACAATATTGTACGTTCCCTAAAGAGTAACGGCTGCTCTAGACGAACTTTGATCTTGGCTTTTATATAGGGCTTGAGGCGCAACAGCGCCTCAATAGCTTGGAGACTGTCTTCGTCAACAAACTCTTGGAAGGAATCAAGTATCAGGTTCTCGGTTTTAACGTTCGATGCATGCGGGACAGAATCGAGGCTGCGCTCATAGATTATCTGTAACTGGCGTTTGAAGTGCTCACGTGGTTCGTTAGCCTGTGCCAGCAGCTCTATAGTGGTGCTGAAGATCTCGTCCGTGGTCTCAATGAGCGCCATGCTGCGGGCCACATGGCGCTCGGCCATGGGTGGAACTGAGCCGGATGGCTTATAGAGATTGTCATGCACCATTTCAGCATAGGCATGCTGAAGCAGCGTTCTGATCTGCAGCTCACAGCAAAAGCTATGATCTAAGCTTAGAAGCGCCATCGTCTCGGCGGTTGGTCTTATTTCATAGTGCTTGGACTGATAATCAAAAACCTTGGTATTTGCCGTACGTTCCTCTAGATGGTCCCTTGCTACGCTGGCCTCCCAGGCTGGGCAGGACTCGACAAGCTTACTTAGTACTCCGATTTCTTCGGTAAGCAATACGACAAAGCGAACGCCTACTAAATCCGTCATTTGTCGCAATGGGTCAGCATAGCCTTTCCGGATAAGTTTACCGCGAGCGGACTCCAGGGTTTTAACTCGCGGCACAACTGGTATCTTGATAAAGCAGCCCGGGTAGCCTTTTTGTTTGAGTGCATCAGATAGCGTCTCGGAAACGTATAGGCCCCATCTGCGTAATTCAGATTCCTGTCTGCCTAGCATTTCCAAGAAGCGTATCTGGTCCATTAGTTTTGCGTCGCAATTTGGCTGTTAATGGTTACTATTGTAGTTCCTATTAGCTCATCAGACTCTATTTTTATTGCATCTGCTTCTACGTCCGGTGGCGTGCTAATCCAAACGCCATTACCAAATACATATTTGCGTCGACGCTTAAGTTTTGCAGTGATGTAGGCTGTATCCTTCACGATCGCGTTCTTCGGGAAACCTTTCACCTCCAAAAAGGTGAGGTAGTTATCTTGTAGTTCCTTGGGAATGTGTTTTGAGCTAAAGTCGGCCGCACTTAGCGTGGCCGTTTGACTGCGAAGCTCGGCGCGAAGCGCCTCATGCAACTCAAGCTTTTCGTCGGCGCTTGGGCCGGACACGAACAACACCGCCCTAGGCTGTAGGATTTCAATTTGCGCCAAAAGGAGCTTTCTCGAAAGATCAGCAATATGGCTGATAGCCTTACAGCGTACGGGAGAGTTCTTCTTGAAGCTGATGGCAAATAGGTTGTGCCAGGCAACCGAGCCACCAGTCGGCTCGACGATCTTCTCTGCCTTTTTATAGAACTGCCGGAACTTGGAACGGCCGGCACGCTGGCCTATCGCTTGGTGGTGCCGCTCCATAGAGGCGGCGATGTACTCCGCTCGATCCATAGTGTGGATCTTGGGAAATCCGCCGAACCAACTGGTCGTCTCTCTGCCGACTATCATCAGGCTGACCGGCTTAGCAGGCGCGGAAGGCAGGAACACACCGGCAAGATTGGTCTCAACCTGGCTGAGGCAGTCCAGCGTTTCATCTGTAAGGATGGACTCATAAGCGCTGCTAAGTGCCTGGTGTGTTGCTTCCTGCATTGCTCATTCCTTACAGCCCAGCAGTGGCCGATTCCTTCATATAGCGTCGATGCCGTCTAGCTAGCATCCTTGCTTCATGAGGACCTCATGTCAATTCGCTATCCACCGAAAAATAACCATCTTGCGGGTCGCTGGTCGACCTAAATCGAATTCGGGCTTTCTGTATTCATAGCGCCGCCAGTACGGCGAAGAAAGTACGTATCGTCCATTGCTTGCCTGCTCCCTGGCGCCACAGCCAATGGGTGGCTGCTGGCCGGATGTCTCTGGACGCGCTTCAGTGAACACGAGCGAAGGCCGGTGCCGCGTGGATTGGGCGGAATGGGGGCTGGGAAGTGACGGGCTTCGGCATGCTAGCGATGTTGCGGCGACGACACGGCTCCGCCTGCATTCCGATTGAGCAGGCCGAAAGGACTACCCGCTAGGAGCCGTGGCGCTGCTGCTTCGTCACATCCGCGCACGAAGGATTCATTTGCGCGTGTGCAAAATTGACTGGGGTGGACGCCCTTGC
>DPSI01000078.1 GCA_003527165.1 Pseudomonas sp. | reverse complement strand
TTGATGCTGCTGCCAAGCGCCTAAATTCCCTCGGTGACCGGTATTTCAAGGCGCTGTGCGGGTGCTGCTCGTTGTAATGCTCGAAGGCAATCGTTAGGTTGCGCAACGCTGTTTCTCGATCCGGCTTGGGCATGTGCGCAGGTAGTCGCGCTTGAGCTTCTTAACGCAGCCCTTTGCTTTGCCGTTGCTCTGCGGGCTGCGTACCGGCGTGGTCACCGGCTGTAAGCAGATGTGACGAGCAAATAGACGCGTTTGTTCGCCTAGGCGACCGCCCTCGATTTGGGGCTGTGTCTTGTCCAGCCAGGCCTTGGACTGTCGAAGGATCGGCTGGCTGCGTTGCTGGCGCGCATCGAAACGTGCCGTGTCGCTGGATTCTTTCAGGTCACGCTCGATGCCGTAGAGCTTGTTGATCAGGTTCAGCGCCATGTCGGCGCGCCCGGGATTGCCCTTGGGCTGCACCTTCTGCGCTTCGACGAACTTGCGCCGCGCATGCGCCCAGCAGGCCAGGCGCTCGATGCCACTTTGGGCCGCCGCGGCGTTGTAGCTGGCGTAGTCGTCGGTCATCTGGTAGCCGCGGTAGCCCTCGAGCAGGCGCAGCGGTACCTTCTTCACGCGGCTGGATGAGCAGTCGAAGAGGATAACGGCTTGCCCACTGGCCCACCGCTCCGCACCCACATCCAGGATTGCGCGGTGGGATCACGTCCGGGTGGCTCGTAGCGGCTTGCGCTTCCGCGCGGCTTGGTCGGCGCAACAACGGCTTCGGCTTCGCTGGGCTCGGTCGTCAGCGCTTCGATCAGCTCTTGCGCTTCATTGAACATGGCCAGCTGCGGCGAGCCGGCATCTTCAGGGCTGCGTTCGGATTTAGGCGAGAATAGCTTATGGCGTAGCAGCGCGACCTGCTCCTGAAGTTGCTGGATTTTGTCTTGCTGAGCCAACGACCTCCCGCAGCACCTGCTTGAGCACAGCGGGATCATCGGGAACAATGTCGGGCAAGGCAATCATGGCCGTGGTTTATACCAGCTCAGGCTACGAAACGCGGCGTCAGAACCTGGTGTGGACGGTTGCGCCACAGGTCGACGCCGTCGAGCAGCCAGTTCAACTCGTCGACCGTCAGCTCGATGGCTTCGTCACCGGCATTGGGCTTGGACTCGAAACGCTCGGCCTCCAGGCGCTTGAGCCAGAGGCGGAACCCATTGCGCTCCCAATAAAAAATCTCACCTGCGCGTGCGGTTGAGGACCACGAACAGTACCGGGTTGAAGACTTTTACTTTAATGCCCAGCTCGACTAGGGCAGCCAGGCCATTGATGGATTGGCAGTAGTCGACGGGCTTGGGATACAGGTAGACCTTCTAAACCTTGGCATCGGGACGCATCATGGCTTTGAGCTCCTAAAGAAAACGGAGCCACAACATCGCCAGTGTCAAGGAACATGTGTAGATTGGGTTTAGAAAGCGCTTACGGCAATACAGAAAAGCCTCACAAAAGGAAAGCTTCCTTCGCGCCCTTTGGCAGATATTGAACCACAGGACCACGGCTTGCCCTGGCCGCAGTCAATCAGCAACCTTTCGTCTAGCGGGTCTTAAGCTTTCTTCAGGAAGGTCGATCTAAGTTCCAACTGAATGGGCCTTTCGCTTCGCGCATGATTGGCAAAACCACTCAGGTAACTTCATTAAGCCTATTAAGGACAGGACATCGTGGCGAAAGAACTAACCGAAAGCAAAATCATGCAGGCGATTGACTGGGCGTACGTTAAGGCGGTCGACGGCGTTCCTGGATTGGATTCAGCAAGTGAAATGGCTGAAAGCTACATGACCGGCAGCGGTTCACTAGTGGATCAAGCGAATTCGCTAATTCGCTGGCAGAACACGAAAGCTGGAACCTCTGGTTTCCTAACGGGCCTCGGCGGCATCATAACAATGCCAGTCACGATTCCGGCTAATATCGCAAGCGTTATCTATGTTCAAATCAGGATGATAGCGGCCATCGCTCATATGGGAGGAAACGACCTGAGGGACGATCGTGTCAAGACTATGGTATATGCGTGTCTGACAGGCAACGCAGCCAAAGACATCCTGAAGGACATTGGCATTGTGGTTGGCCGAAAGCTAACCGAGAGCACTATTAAGAAAATCAGCGGAGATACTATAAAGATCATCAATAAAACGGTCGGATTTAGGCTGTTGACCAAATTCGGTCAGAAAGGCGTTATAAACTTAGGCAAGGCTATTCCGTTAGTGGGTGGCATCGTAGGCGCTACGTTCGACTCCGTAAGCACCAACACGATTGGGAATATTGCCCGCGACACGTTTATCATTGATGGGCGCGTCTCCTAAAGCCAAAAAGCTACTCTGCTCATTTCGGCGACACGAACCTTGTCGATCTTAAGCGCGAGAGTTTTAGATGCGAAGATGCGCCCCTATCTCTGAGACCCCTGACCAAATTCGGTTTAGCGGCTCCTTTTCACGATTACGTTGTGTCCGGTATCGCTAAAGGAGTCGCAACTGGCGCTCGTGTAAGCATGCTATGCCGACTCACGACGCAATGGTGAAGATCTGGACAGTGAGCGAGCAGGAGACCAAAAAGGGGCAGAAACCGCGTTGGTTGAGCTTCAAGCAATGTCCGCTGACCACGCTGGGAAGCATTTCTGGCATTGTAATTACGCGTACGGCAAACCTTGCGCAGCAATCAACATCAGCCGCCAAATCGCCTCGCAGATCTCCAAGAGACCCCTCGGGCTTGATACATCTGGGCGTACAGCACACCACGCCCTAGCCGACCTGAGCGCCGTGTTTATGACTTCAGCCCCCAGCCGTGCCGACGAACAGACGTAACGTTCGCTTCGGTTATTCTCGCCTGTTGAGTTCATACGCAGCGACCTATCAGCTCGATTCAAGGACGATCCAACGTCGCCGAACGCCTCGGTCGCAGCCCGAACATCGAAAGGACGCGTGAGCATTGTGCTTTGCTGAGCTTGCCCAGCATGCATCAGCCGGGACATAAGATTCCGCTGAACGAGCTTTGCCGGGAATTTGACATAAAGCCACCAATGCGCCTTAATCTTGACAAGGTTGGCAAAACTTTCAAGGAATACCTAAATGGATGTAACTACCGGAGCTCGTGAAGCTGTCGCGCAATGGGGAGTCGTTTATCCCTATGGTGGCGTACTCGCGACGTTTGAGAACGAGCAGGACGCTGAAATCGAAGCGACCGCCTTCGGCGGAGCCGTAGTTCGGATAGTTAGCCAAGTCTGTTCGGTGGTTCGTGCAGCAGGCGCACCCACCGAGGCGTGCTGAAGGTGTCACTGCGTAACGCTAGTTAGCACAAATTTACTCAGCTATAAGCCTGGTGCTGCTTCGTAGCATCAGCTACAGCCTGTAAATTTCCGAGGCAACGATCACAAGCTATGATTCGCCTGTCGGATCCGGATCGATTACAGCATGGGCAGCAGGTTAGTGGCTTGGCTTCATCTTGACGGGTGAGCACGTCCGCACCAACCGAAGAAAATTGTAGGCCACAATCGACACGCTAAAGAAGAATACGGACCACCTCCAAGAGTGTCGTGAGCGACATTGGTCGAGCCTGACTTCACCTGAAGCGGGATCACGCCGGGACGGATTGGATCAGATCGCGACATGAGGTTTCACCGCCGTACCTTCCGGTGCCGATGCACGAGCAGGCAATTACGGAGCGACACCTAACGGACGCACAGCGATTCAGAACTGCTAGCGTCAAAAAGGATTGAGCGGCAGCACACCGCGTTATGGCGTGCAATTAGGCACATTTTCACAAGCCTAAGGGCCGGTCAGTAGCCGTCTTGAACATGACGGACGATTTGCTGGACGAATGCTTGAGTCATAGCTTTCGCCGTTTCGTCCGCGAGACGCTCATGAATGGTCTGGTCGCAGTCCATCCTTAGTCGGCGCAGGTACGCGGCGTAGTTGTTACATGCGGCTGTAACTCGGTAAGTCGAGAGCTAAGCAAAGTGTCTAACCCTTCAGTTGAGGATCAAGGGCCCCTCCCTCCTCAGATTTTTCAGACTGCGGTAGAGGTCTATTTCTTTTTGCGGTTGCTTCTGGATAGTGGCACTCCGCTGTTAATAAATTTTCCTGAGCGCAGTTTGCGGTACCAGACCTTTTTGATTGATATCAGTCTCGAACAGGGCCGCGCAGCGCTGCACGAGCTTGTGCCCAACGACGGCGAACGATTGCTTCTAACCGGTGAGTCCTTATCAGTAGAGGACTTCTACGATGGCGTTCGGATAGGCTGGAAAAATATTCGCCGGTGCACATCAACGCTCTGGGCGAAGCGCGCTGCTATTGGGTCCCCTTCCCCGCCGGCATCCTTTATCACCAACGCCGTAATGCATATCGCGCAAAGCTCCGTGGCGCCGCGGTCGAAATCATGCTGTGCGCAAAGGCTATTAAAAAGCCGTTGGGAGGAAGGATGCTGGACGTATCCGCAACCGGTTGCAAGATTAGCCTTGCTGGCAATCTTCAAAGCAAACTGCAGGCAGGCCAAATCCACGAACTTTGTGCCAGGCTGCCTTTTGACAGCATTACCATCGCTGTCGACGTACGGCACGTTTCCCACGACCAGAACCTCGATGTTACTGTCTGCGGCCTGCGCTTCCACCGCCTCGACGGCCCGACACAGCGCAACATCGAGCGTTTCGTCTATCAACTGCAGCGAGAAGCACGCCGCGACCAGGCGGCTGAGCGAGGGGTCGGCAATCCATTAGAAGCCTGAGCGAAACATCACTGTTGCAGGTAAGAGCTTGGCGCTTACCTCCAACTGGCTGCTCAGTTGCACCAAGCGCACGTCGCATCTCGCAGCTTCCGCCCCCTTCGCCAAATGAGTTGACGATGTCCGTGTTTCGTTCCGCAATCAAATATTGCGCTGCTGACCAGACTTCTTTCAGAGCATCGTTGAGCACATAGACCGTAGCTAGCGGCTGATTGGCCGCTAGCAGCTCCTGCAACTGCATGGCCTGTCCATCCTTCAGGTTGTCGCGATTACGCAGCAGCAGTCAACGACTTTTCCAGCCGGCGTATCGTCAGTCGTGAGATAGCCGCGGTCGCCATCGAGTAGGCGCAACGGTATCTCCTGCGCCCGGCTGGTCGAGTTGTCGGAAACCGATCACTGGTTTGTCGGGCGGGCCACCGCTTTGTACTCACATCCGAGATAGTGCGGTTGGATCGCGCCCGGGCTCGTGCAGCACCTGCAAACGGCTTCGTCGCAGTGCAGCACAGGGTACTCGAACAGCTTGTCACGCATCAGGTTAAGCAAAGTTGCAGCTGTTCGTCGACGCCGTGCCGGCTGAGCATTCTCTCGAAGCGGTACAGCGCGATGCCGTCGGCGTACTCGGTGATTAGCAGCATGGCCAGCACGCTGAGGCTAGCTAGGCTGTTCTCGATCAAGTGCAGGGCACGTAACCGAAAGCTGTAGATGTCATGGCTGCTTTCCTTTTGCTCGCTTTCGGATCCGCCCAGAACGCCATCGCGCTATGAATGAACTTTTTTAGCCTTCAGGTGTATTCCGACGAACGATACGCTCCGGGCCATGGTTCTTACCCGTTCCAGCCTCTACACTTGCGTCTCTTTATAGCCGCACCGCGGCTTCGCCTAGTGAACCGTCATGTCTCGACCCATCAACCGCTTAGAGCGGCTGCTCATCGCGCTCGTTTTATTCACCCTTGTGTGGCTTCCA
The DNA here is from genome assembly GCA_003527165.1 of Pseudomonas sp. Taxonomy (GTDB): domain Bacteria; phylum Pseudomonadota; class Gammaproteobacteria; order Pseudomonadales; family Pseudomonadaceae; genus Stutzerimonas. The sequence continues at coordinate 746 of DPSI01000078.1, read as the reverse complement.
CTGCCCCTGGGCAGCAATCGTGACTGGGCCGTGGGCGTGCTGGTTGCGCTGATCGGCGGTCTGGGCGGGTTATGGGCGATAAGCCGGGTACGCGGCAGTGAGCCGATCATTCCGGCCAAAGCCATGAACGCTGCACTGCCGATGCTGGCGCTATTGCTGCTCAGCCAGCTCTGGGTGGCTGCGCAATGGTTGTTTGGCTTTACCGTCGATAATGGCGCCACGTTTCAGTATCTGTCACTTGGCGTCGCCTACAGCCTGCTGTTTCTGCTCATCATCAGTCTCTTCAACACCCGCAAGCGCTTGACGTTGCTACTGGCAACCCTGGTCATCAGCGGAACGCTGCAGGCGTTCTGGGGCGCCCTCATGACGCTCTCGGGCGTCGAGTGGCTGCTGGCCGGCCCGAAAACCAGCTACATCGGCGTCGCTACTGGCACCTTCGTCAACCGCAACCATTTGGCAGGCTACCTGGAATTGACACTGGCGTGCGGCATCGGCCTGTTGATGGCGCTACGTGACGGCCGCCCGTTCAGCTGGGTCAACCTGCTCGAATTGCTGCTGGGCCCCAAGGCGCGGCTGCGTCTGGCGCTAGTGGTCATGGTCATCGCGCTGGTGATGACACACTCACGAATGGGCAATGCGGCGTTTTTCGCCAGTCTGCTCATCGTCGGCGGTCTATTCGTCCTGCTGGACAAGGCACACCGCCTGCGCAACAGCATCATCCTGGTCAGCCTCATCTTGATCGACGT